>JAQWBC010000038.1 GCA_028707415.1 Candidatus Izemoplasmatales bacterium | reverse complement strand
GATGATCCTTGTTGATGTTGAGGTAAGAAGCATTTACTTTCTTAAGGTGATTCTTGTTGCCAAATCGGAATTTTCCCGAAAACATCATTCTACAGTCATTTATTGGACGTCTTTGAAAGCAATCATATGCATATACCGACTCGTGTGAGCCATCGGACCGATGGAGGTTGAGCCACCGGACCGACGGAAGTGAGCCACGAGACCGATGGCGTGAGCCACCCGTCATTGAATCGAAAATTGATTAAACTTTTCCTGGAATCGCATGGATTCCATAGACTTCTCGCATCGAGTGGTCATCCTTGGAATCACCAAGGATTTCGATCGAGTAGGAATCGTGAACGATGCGATCAAGAATCGCATCCGCAATGGTTTCTTCACCAATCTTTTTATGCCAGCCGGCAGGTGCAAATTGCGAACAAAAAATAGTCGAAGACTTTTTGTGTCTCGCATGAATGATCTCCAAGAGATCTCTGGCTTCGGTTTCATTTAAAGATACCAACATCCACTCATCCAAGATCAACAAATCTACTTTTCGCAGCGCCTTCATCAGTTTTTGATAAGATCCATCAGCACGTGAGAGGATCAACTCATATAGTAATTCGGGCAAACGCACATAACGAACAGAAAAGAAATTCTTACAAGCTTCCATTCCAAAAGCGCAAGCAAGATAGGATTTTCCGGTACCCGTGGCCCCCATGATGATCAAGTTGTGGGCTTCACGGATGAAATTGCAGGACGCAAGCGAGGCAATCATCCCTTTGTCCAACTGACGGCCGCCGCCATAATTGATATCAGCAACGGAAGCCTGGGGCTGATCGAAGCCGGCAGAGTGGATCAGCCGTTCGAGGCGATGGTTCTTACGGGACGAGTACTCTTGGTCAATGAGAAGACCAATGCGTTCTTCGAACGATAGTGACTGAAATGAGGGATCTTCGATCTGACGACGCAGACCGTCGGCCATGGCAGGGAGACGCATTTCGGCTAATTTTCGGATCGTCGTTTCATTCGTCATGAGTGATCACCGCCGTAATAGGCAGCGCCGCGTGTGAATCCGAAACTGGCGGCATTCGAGTCGGCTTTCGGCGGAGTATCGGCATCCGGCTTGTCCAGCCCAGAGACGAGAATATTTTTGATATTTTTGAAACTCGGGGATGATGTGTAGGACAAAGCTTTCGCAGTGGCGTTTTCGAGTCGGTTGGCAGTGTATTTGTCTGCCAGCTTCAAGAGACCCATACAGGCGCGGTAGGCCTGTTGTTCGATCTTGTGAGAAGCAAGGATCGCCTTCAATGCTTGTACGGTGGAAGGGCCGATCTTAGCTCCCCAGTCGAGGAAACGTTTGGAGTCCCATTCCAGGTATTTTTGATGATCTTCGGGCATATGAAGTTCTTGCGTGCTGTATTGACCGGGTCTACCGGTCAGACGAAGATGGGAAGCAATTCGTTTTTGATGATCGAAGATTTCGATCACATTGCGCGTCAGACGCACGTCGACGACCTGTTTAATGTATTCATATGGAACAGAGTAGTGCATTTTATCCACTTCTATGTGATAATTAAACTGGACCGTCGCAGTCTTCCATTGCGAAGGTTCAAAGTGGGCGGCAGGCAACGGCGCAAGAAATGGTTTCTCTTCCCCGAGAAATACGCTGAAACGGCTACCCTCTTTTTTATGGAATGGTTTTTCGTTGAACGCTTTCAGGCGGGTCTTGATTTCGGCGTTGAGATCGGCCAAAGTGAAAAACTTGTGGTTTCTCAGCGCTGAAAGAATCCATGTGGAGACGATTTTAACCGTGCCTTCGACATTCGGTTTGTCTTTCGGATGACGGACGCGCGCCGGGACGATGGCGGTACCATAATGTTCAGCCATCTCCTCATAGGTGCGGTTTAAGACTATAGCCCCAGGTTCGATGCGATCGACGCCGGTCTTCAGGTTATCGGGAACAATCATCTGCGGCACGCCGGCAAAGAACCGGAACATATCCACGTGACACTGGATCCAATTATCAAGGTCTTGAGACAAACAAGCAGTGACATAGGTGTACAAGCTGAAGGAGCAGACCGCAACAAAGAGCGAGGCAGGAAGCGTTTCACCGGTATCACGATCGACCACATCAATCGTCTGCCCGGCCCAGTCGACTTCAATGCGTTCTCCTGGTTTTCGGGCGATGTGCATCGTCGCGTGTTCGACATTCATGAATTCGCGAAAGTGATCGCAGAAGCGGGAATACATCAAAGGGATCCGATGATTCGTCTTCGCTTCCTCAACGTATTCCATCCAAAGTAGTTTGAGCGTAACGCCTTTTCGTAGCATTTCACGACGAATCTTCTCCCAATCCGGCATCACCCGTTCGGCTTCTGGTTTTTGACCGCCGAGAAGCAGTTTTTCCAGATCGGCGTCGGTCATTTCTGGGGCAAGCGGCCATTTCAAAGCGATTTCTTTCACTCTCGCAGCCACTTTTGAAATCGTGTTGCGCGAGCACGGACAGCTCAAGGCAATGTTTCTTTGACTGATGCCTTGGTTCAGTAAACGAATCATCTCTCGATACCTGGTCATATTGTATGACCTCCTTTAAATCGATTTGCACGTCGCCGTGCATAATCCTATTTTACAGGAAGTCAACAGTAAAAAAATCGAGTTATTAAAATCAGTGGCTCACACTGTCGGATTGGTGGCTCATTTTGATCGGAACGGTGGCTCACGTTCATCGGTCTCGTGGCTCACTTCCGTCGGTCCGGTGGCTCAAAGTGTGTCGGATTATCCAACAAGAAATCAAGATAGATTTATTTAAGAATATTAACACAAGGTTTTAAGACGGACTGACGAATGTTATTTGAATATGGTTTGGTGGAGCGATAAAAATGATTACAAAAGATAATTGGAGATACGATTTAGGAAAGCATTTGAAAGGGAGAGAATTTGTTTTTAAGCAATAAAAACCAATAAATGATGGGAATGATCATGATCATTGCGGTTTTTGCACAGAAAAGTTTAGTTTATTAATCGATGATGCATTAAAGGAATGTTTTCAAACCATCTTTGAACCGTTTATTTGAGAAGGTAATAATTTTGAAAATGATGAATGGGTTTGCTCAAAATGCTTTAATGATTTTAATGATCTTCTAGATTTAAAGATTAAAGAATCAGAGTAGACCGATACATGTTTTTTTAAGATTAAATAAAATATATACATTAGTTGCCCCTTGTTAGGAGAAAAACCATCAAAGCTGATGGTCTTTTTTGAGAATATCTTGCATAAAAATGAGTCAAGTAGTAAAATATAGTTAGATAGTAGGAAAGTAAGAAAATAAGAAATGATAAGAGGTGGATTATATGTTAATAGAATTGAGAAAAAAATCGCAAATAACGATACCCAAAGAAATTGTCGATGAACTAAATCTTGAAGAAAAAGATCAACTTGAGATTTCTGTAAAAAATGGCGCAATTATGATTGAACCCGTCGAAGTTTATTCAAAATCATATATCCAAAAATTAGAAGAGACTGTAATGAGAATCAATGAAAATCCATCGAAGTACAACGTTGGTCCTTTTGAATCTGTAGAAGACGCTATGAACTATCTAGATGAATCAGATGTAAATAAAAACGAGAATGACAAATAGCAAAACAAATAAAGTATGAAGTATTAGTTTCTTCTGGATTTAAGAAATCATTTTCTAGGTTACGTGATCAAGGTGGACTGGTATGTGATTCTAAACTGAGTAGAGCTTAAGAGGACTTCTAATGAAGGATACTAAATTCGAAATTGTTAAGTTCGTTAATAGTGATGTGGAACTAGACGTAAGTATAAGTTCTAAAGATGATACTGTTTGGCTATCCCTTGATGAAATGTCTATTTTGTTTGAACGAGACAGGTCCGTTATTGGGAAGCATATAAGAAAAATCCTAAACGACATTGAGCTTGATGAAAGCACATGTAGGGCAAAATTTGCCCGACATCTAGAGGATGGTCGAGTTTATCAAATAGATTATTATAATCTAGATGTAATCATTGCTGTTGGATATAGAGTCAATTCAAAGAAAGGTACAATATTTAGAAAATGGGCAACAACCATACTGAAAGAGTATCTATTAAAAGGATATAGTTTAAATGAAGATAGAGTTTCTGTTTCAAATGAAAATTATATCGAATTGAAAAATGAAGTGATGTCTATTAATACTAGACTATTAGCTATAGAAAATAAGATTGATTCGAAAGAAATCCCAATTGAGAAGATATTTTTCAATGGAGAGTTTTACGATGCGTACTCTTTAATTCAAGACATATTTAGAAAAGCTAACAATGAAATCATCATTATTGACAATTATATCGATAAAACACTTTTAGATCGATTGGTTGTTAAGAGAAGAAACGTTAGCGTTATCGTGTATCATGATCATACCAAGTCAAAATTATTCGGAACGGATATAATAGCATTTAACAAACAATATGGTGGCTTCAGCAATGTAGATACCACAAAAGCACATGATAGATATGTGATTATTGATAAGGTAATCCTGTATCATATTGGTGCCTCACTAAAAGACTTAGGTAAGAAGATGTTTTCTGTTAGTGAATCAAATCCTAAAATTATAAGTACTTTACTAGAAAATCTTTGATATATGAATATGAACACCTCTCGTTATAGAGGGTTACCCGTTTCTGTATGAAATGTACTAGAATTGTGCCCTTGCACACTCTGTGCATACAGGTAAAGAGTAGTTATGCAAAGTACAAATAGATTACACGATTTGCCAAGGGGTGCTAAAAATTTACACGATTTGAAGCAAGGGTGCTAAAATTGTATTATAACTCTTTACCTTAGACATTTAAGAAGCATAGATTTGATACAAAAAGCACTTGTCAAGAGAAAGCAGACAGGTATTTAGCCTTAATGAAACCCTAGTTGAGATTTAAACTCTACTGGGGTTTTATAGTTTAAGGCATAAGAAATCGTTTGTTATATAATAATGCCCATTATAATTAAAAGAGTTTTTAAGTTTAAATAAGTTTGTATGACACTATTTAAATGTTTTCCAACAACATATAAAAAATAAAGTATTGGGAATCGATTAATCTCGTGACAAACGGTGACACTAATGGATAAAATGTTTTTAAGAAAGCTAATATCAAGTCATTTATATCGCTTTTGGGATGTTTTAGACTTTTTTCTTTCTCAATTCCTGAACCTCACTAATTAGAATTTTTTTTAAATAATATTAGGTATTTTTGATTACAATTTCATTCGTGTATTTTCGTGATGCAAGCTGTTTTAAATATCTATACAATATTGTTCAAGACCGTAATACTGTGACTGGCTTTTGAAAAGTTTATAATACATTCCTTCAGTATTTTTCATAAGATTTTGATGGGTATCAATTGCCTGAATCTTCCCCCCCTCAATCACGATGATACGATCGCAAAATACAGAAGAAGACATTCTGTGAGAAATAAATATTGCGGTTTTATCCTTAATCAATTCGGCGAAGTTTTGATATATCTCAGCTTCAGAAAGCGGATCAAGGGCACTCGTGGGTTCATCGAGAATCATGAGAGAAGCGTTTTTATACATAGCTCTGGCAATGGTTATTTTTTGCATTTCACCACCGGAAAGTTCGATGCCACGCTTATGATATTCCTTTGAATAATACGTTTTAAGACCATCGGGCAATGCTTTAATTTTATCTTGTAGTCCCACCAGGCAACAACAATCGTATGCGGCTTGTTCGTCAATCGCATCGATATCAATGTTTTCATGTAGTGTCAAGGCGAATAATTTGAAATCTTGAAATACCGCAGCGATCATACTGACGTAAGATTTATAATCGTAATTTTTTATATCGATGCCATTATATAGAATATTACCAGAAGTCGGTTCATA
The DNA here is from genome assembly GCA_028707415.1 of Candidatus Izemoplasmatales bacterium. Classification (GTDB taxonomy): domain Bacteria; phylum Bacillota_I; class Bacilli_A; order Izemoplasmatales; family Hujiaoplasmataceae; genus JAKLGB01. The sequence goes on along the minus strand of JAQWBC010000038.1, from coordinate 1,805 downwards.
AAGTCTTGAGATTAATTTAACAATGGTCGTTTTTCCTGCCCCATTTATTCCGACAATGCTGATTTTTTCCCCCTTGTTGATGGTAAAGGATATATCATCTAAAACCCTATTGTTTGAACCGGGGTAGAAAAAAGTGACATGGCTGAATGTGAGCTGAAGCATGGATTCTGCCGTTAGTCCGCCCCTGGTTTCTAACCCGGACTCCTTGAGTTCCATCAATTCGACTAGTGGTTCAAGAAATTGTGCCGATTTTCGGAACTCTGCAACTTTATCAATCAATCCGGATAAAGCTTCAGATGCTTTAAGCGCAGTGCTGGTTAAATAGACGAAAGAACTAACACCCAGCGCATTCTTGATCGATTGATATCCAACATATAAGTAAACCAATAGCATCTGAGAGTAATTGATTAATGAATAAATCGCCGAGTAAAATCCAATTTTCCGATTGATTGATTTCAAATAATCAATCATATACTTTTTATAATGTTTATATTTACTATACATCAATTGCGCAAGTGGATACATCCGAAAATCCTTTGCATATTTGTTACCAACAATTACATTTAGGTAATAAGAGTATTTTCTGTTGATGGGGCCTAAGTCGTTAAAAAGTTTAATTTGATGTTTGGATGCCGCTTTTGTCGCAAATGCATGAAGTAAAACGGTGACTACCATAATTAGAAAAACGAGCGGATTGAAGATGATTAAAATTGAAGTCATTGAAATAAGAACAAATAGAAGATACAAAGAATCTGCGATGGCTCTGAAGAATGTGCCAATGGCATCAAGTTGTTCGATAGCATATTTTGCTCGTTCCTTCAAATCAAGATAGGTTGGATTTTCAAGGTAAGAATAATCAATCTTCATCATCTTATTGGTGGATTCCCTCATTAATGATTGAATCATGATTTGCTGGTTTATTTCTACTGAATTAACGGCTTTCTTTTCAAGCCATAAAATGAATGATTCACACAAAAGAACAAAAAATGCATATTTTAATGCTAAAAGGATATCTCCTTGCATAACCCCGTCAATAATCAATTTGAGTCCGTAGACACCGATTAAAGCTTTCATGGTTTTGATTATTGCCTGCATGAATATAACCAAGTAATATTTTTTTGAAATTTTGGATGTAATCTTAAATAACGTCCTAAGCGTTTTCAATTGTTTCACAGAGTTCGCCTTCTTCCCGGTAATATTTGCCTTGGACCAAAAACATATGCCTATAACTTCCATTCGGTTTGTTCATGAGTTCATCATGGGTACCATACTCTTTCACAATGCCATTCTCGAGATAGGCAATTTTGTCACAAAATCTTGTGGACGCCAGCCTGTGAGAAATCATAATTGCCGTTCGTCCCGATATGAGCGATTCAAACCTCTGATACAGATCCCTTTCCGCAATTGCATCTAGAGAGGCAGTTGGTTCGTCTAAGATGACAAGGCCAGTATCACCTTTGTAGAGTGCTCTTGCCATTGCCAGTTTTTGAACTTCTCCTCCGGATAATTCGGTTCCTTCAGGATCAATAATTTTCAACAATTGCTTGTTTTCTGCCTCAGGAAACGAGGCTATTTTTTCCCTAAGACCGACTTTGTCCAAAGCATTCATGGCCTGTAAATTTTGTAAATTATCAGCGTTTTCACCGGTAATGTTTTCTAAAATTGAGGCTGCATAAATATTCGTATCTTGGAATACAACGGCAATCTGATCGCGATACTTTTCTAGGTCAAAATCAGACATATTTTGGCCATTAATGATGATTTCTCCTTCTGTGGGCTGATAAAATCCACAAAGCAATTTGACC
>JAQWBC010000037.1 GCA_028707415.1 Candidatus Izemoplasmatales bacterium | reverse complement strand
ACTTGAGTGACCCCCGTGAGATTTAGCTTTTACTTTGAGATCGACATAACCTTTTTCAATCACCCCAAGTAAGGCCATAGGGCGCTTTACCGATGGTAAAACGCCATCAACAATGGCTCCGCCTTCATCTAATACAAGTGAAGGATTAATGTTGTTTTCCTTAAGCCATTTGACTGTGCTCAATGCTCCGTTTCCCGATATTTCCTCGTCGGAAGAGCTGGCAAACCAGATATCGGTTTCCGGAATAAACCCATCAGATATTAATTCATCCGCTGCTTTGAAGAAAGCATATAGCGTACATTTAGTATCAAAAGTTCCTCGTCCCCATACTTCTCCATCCTTAATCAAACCGGAGAACGGATCGACGACCCATCCTTCCATCGGAGCTGGAACGACATCCTGATGAGCCATAAATAAAATTGGTTGCTTGTCGGGATGTTTACCTGGCCATTTATAAAGCAAGGACCCTCCCGGAAATTTATGTTTTTCAACGATTTTGTCGAGATGAGGAAACAATTCATCCATGACTTTCTGTAGTGCGACGAATTGGGAAATATTACTACCACTCTGATCAGAAATCGTTTTTACTTTAATCATTTGAGAAAATTCTAAAGCATAAAGCATTTGCTTTTCTTCGGGAATATCGATTACGTTTTTAACGTAAGGTTTATCCTTGATGATTGCCGTTTTGATGATAGCAACCAGTAATAAAAGCATGATTACTCCAATCGCTATTAGTAATCCGTATAGTACGTATTCCATCAAATTTGCCTCCTTATAACCATTTTTTATCGAACATAATTTTGGCGGCAATTACTGAAACAACAGCACCAATGATGATGGCAATCGATAATGTCGAGACAACAAATCCGGGAGCAAGAAGCCCAATAATAACCATGACAGCCAGTGGAGCAATGACCAATTTTAGATTGCCTCGAAAATATTTATATCCTAAAGCCCCAAAAAGCGCTGATACAACCCAATTAAATGCTGGTTGTAAAACAGGAGCATTCAGTAAAGGTGATAGTGGGATCAACATGACAACACCAAAACCCATAATCAGAACGGTCGTGATTGTTGAGGCAGAAACAGCAAGGGTGGATACAACCTCGTTTTCCGGAGTGCCAATTTCGGTATTGCACAATTGCCGAGCATTCATCGCACAAGGTATTTTTAAGTTAGATAAATTGCCGGTAACAAAAGCCAAATATGTAGCACTAGTTCCTAGCATTGGGCCATATGTGGCAACTTCGACAATTCCACCGGGTAGTTGCAGAATCGAAAGCGCAATAAATCCTTCCAACAATTTGGCACTGTCTGGCATTTGACCGGTGATAGCCCAAATCGTAAAAGGAACCAATAACATTACTGATAGACCTAATGCTAAAAAGATCCGTCCATTTCGATGTAAAATATCATTGTAGGTTTTAGGAGCTTTCATTAGTAGATACCTCCCATTCCTAGGAATACCGCAACAGCCATTCCGAAAATCATTGATAAAGCTAAAGAGAAATTCTCAAGCCATTTAATATTTTTCTTGCGGACCAACCAATCAAAGAAAGCCATCGCACCCATTGCCGAAATCATCACAATGATGGGAACAAAAGTTGCTTTATTTTCCGTTACGTAATTACCTTCAAGATCTAACACATAAGCTCCATCTTCAATGACACGGACTTCATATTTGATAATTTTGGCAACCGCATCACCAATGTAAGCACAAATCATACCGATAAAAAAAGCATCAAACAAAATTTTACCAAAACCTTTTCCATCGGTAGATGTAGCTTTATTGATTACTTTGATTTGGTATTTTTTAAAGAAGAACAGCGCAAACAAACCGCCCCACATGATTGAAATTGTCATGACAAAAGCAATCGTCACAAAATTTTCAATTGTCATCGTCGCTAACGTTATTCCTGTCGACGCGACAGATGCCGCCATTAATTCATAATGAAGCGCTCCGACGACCGATAATCTAATCCATGGCAAAGGGATACCTAGTAAGCCAGACATGGTAATAACACCAATGAAGATGCCAATTGAAGGAAGAACGGAAAAACTTATCGAACTGACAACAGCTTTCCGAACCTGATCCTTTGACATATTAAGTTTCTTGCTTTGTCGATAAGCTGAATACATAAAATATATCGATCCAGCAAGAATAAATAACGCGACAAATATTGCCAGAGCATACATCCACCATGATTCTTTTACTTCGCCAACCGTTGTGGCGGCAAATCGAGTAATTAAAAGCATCTTGTTCTCCTCATTTTTCTGTGACTTATATGTTTGGTTAATTCTATAATATCTAATTTCAAATAGCAACTAAACATCCGAAAAAATGCAATATTTATGGATAATTAATAAGAAATATGCTAGTAAGACACTTCGGGATAATCCTTGCACAAAAAGGCACTTATCAATCATTACATATCTAAAATAATGGGACAATGATCAGACCCATAGATATTAGTCATAATATCCGTGTTTTTTATCTTCTCTTTAAGAATATCCGAAATAACAAAATAATCGATTCGCCATCCCGCATTATTTTCCCGGGCGTGAAACATATATGACCACCACGAATATTTGCTTATTTCGGGATAGAAATACCGAAATACATCGGTAAATCCTTGCGACAGAAGGGCTGTGAATTTAGCTCTCTCTTCATCAGAAAATCCGGCATTCAAATGATTAGTCTTGGGATTTTTGATATCTATTTCTTGATGAGCAACATTTAGATCACCACAAAGGATAACCGGCTTTATTTGGTTTAATTTCACTAGATAACCCCGTAGTTTATCTTCGTACTCCATCCGATATGGAAGTCTTGCCAAAGCCTCTTGGGAGTTTGGCGAATAGACGGTTACCAGATAAAAATTGGAATATTCACAGGTGATGGCGCGACCTTCGTCATTATACATACCATCAATACCGTCGATAATTCTTATTGGCTTCTCTCGATAAATGACCGCCGTTCCCGAGTATCCTTTTTTTTGGGCACTATTGAAATGAATATGATATCCAGGAAATTCGACATCAAGTTGCTCCGGCTGCATTTTTGTTTCCTGAATGCAGAAAATATCGGCGTCTACTGAAGTAAAAAAATCAAAAAATCCTTTATTAATACAAGCACGTAATCCATTGGTATTCCATGATATTATTCTCACTTCATCAGCTCCATATAAGATCTTTTTCGTTAATAATTATACACTATTTATGGGATCTTCACCAGTCTGTTATTGGATTTCAAAACGATTACATATTCAAAAAAGTCATCTTAGAAAGAATAATCTTTACATTAAAAGCGGTTGAAAACACAACATGTGTCATCCAACCGCTTTTTAACTAGATACTAATATGATTTTTATTTAAAATTTAACTTTAACTGCTTGTCTTTCCGCCTCTTCAGAGACTTCAAAAAACTTAGCGGCTTCGAATTTGAACATACGTGCCACAATATTCGATGGGAAGATTTCAATTTTATTGTTAAAGTTAAGAACCGTGTCGTTATAAAACTGACGGTTGAAGGAAATCTTGTCCTCGGTATCTTTTAATTGTGCCATCAACTCTTTAAAGTTTTCATTAGCTTTTAATTCTGGATATTGTTCTTGAACCATTAAAAGTCGCGATAATGTTCCCGATAACCCTTTTTCGGCTTCTGCCATTTGGCCGACATCGCCTGTCTTTTGAGCTTGCGCATATAATCCCCGTGCTTTACCAAACTCGGTAAATATATCTTTTTCATGAGATGCATAACCTTTGACAGTTTCCACAAGGTTAGGAATCATATCGAATCGACGCTTTAACTGCACATCTATTTGACTCCAACCGTTTCGGACCTTATTTCGTAAGACAACGAGCTTGTTATAGACACTGATGATGAAGATGATAAGTAGTACAACGACTACTGCAATAATGATACCAATGATGTCTCCTGTAAGTGATAAAAACATAATTTTGTTTCTCCTCTCTTCTTTCTTCTCTATTTTTATTAACGGCTTCTGCCGCCGCCACCGCCGCCACCAAATGAACTACCGCCACCGAAGCCTCCACCCTTACCAAAGCCTCCGGCTCGGGATTGGTTGTATGCTACGATTGTTTGCCGCGCATTGGTTCTGGCAATGGATATAGACCGACTAAAATAACCAAAAGCATAACCATAATAGAATCCGCGACCGCGATATCCTGATCGCATAAATGTCGCATCGTTATCATCAAGATCGGTTTCGGGAAGCCGTATTTTCAACTGACTCATAACTTTACTGGCGCATTTGAGTGAAGTGGCATACACCAGATAATGTTCCCAAACAGCCACACCGGGAATTGGGTAATCTTTCATATTACCAAAGTTTTCCAAGAAATTACGGAAAGCCTTCCATTTAACAAATTCTTCGTTACCGGCAACAGTCCTTCTTTTGATTGTCGAAACATAAATTAGGTAACTAATCAATACGGCTGCCGAGATAATTATCGCCAGTGTGTTGTTGAGGATATATAAACCTTGAGTAATAAGTGCAGAAATAATCATCGCTCCGGGGATGAACGCAAAGAGATATGCTTTTTTGACGCCTGATGCAAACGCGTTTTCAAAATAATTATGCTTTTCTCCCGCACTTCTTACTAAACGCACGAACTTTTTGGCGTTTTGTTCAAATATAGTCGCAGCCGCATAATCCTTTTTGCCCCACGCTTCAATCTGTTTAGTCGATACTTTTCCATCTCCGCCAATACTATTAAAGAACCAAGTAATAACGTGTTTTTCATGGTCTAAAAGCTTCGATAGATCAGCTTCTTGATTCAGCTGAAGTTGAAAATCGGCAGCGTCCGAAGTCAAATCCTGACCGGAATAGTCAATAGTAATATATTTCTTACGGATTAGATCAAGTAAAGTAGCCGTTAAATCCTCATCATTGGTTTTCTTCATATAGTATAGGTAACTCATTTCGGCAGGAGTGCTATCTGAAGGAAGTTCACGATAATAATCACCGGTAAATGTCGCTAAGTATTCTTTGTCATATTTTTTATAAACAAATAATGTAATGATTACCATGAGAGCCGTCATACCGATTGAAGCATAGAAGATTATTTCTGCAATCGTAATTCTTAAGTTTGTTTCGGCCGCGAGTTCAGCTTCGTATGCCACGAGGTTATCCTTGTTCATCTCATCATCGATAAAGATATTACGAACATCAACGTTTGGAAATAAATCAGTGGGAGCGAGAATCCGAAATTCGATAAACTCATCGGTGGTGATATCTTCCATATTCATAACGATTTTGTCATTAGTTGGGATGGAAATTGTCCCTTTCGATAACCCATGCCCCCAGGCTAGAACATCATCCACGGGATGAGAATTAACGGGCAAATTTACTGTGACGGTAGAATTTTTTATGGTTCCTTCCATATATTCAAAGAGACGCCAGTTTAGTTCGGAAATATCTGAGTATTCGGTGATTGCGCCGATAATCTTGTACGTATAAACAAAAGTGACTTGGCCATCCAATCCACCGGCAAGTGTAACATCTGCGAACATCGATTCACAAGTATCGCTAATGGGGTCACACGTTATATAATTTCCATATTCATCCAAATCATTTTCAAACGAATATCCGACAGTAATGTTGGATGTAATATCTTGACCGTTCTTGAAAACTTGTATATTAGCGACGGTTTCATCAAATGATGCTATGTTTTGAGGCTTCATAGAAAGTGTATAACCATCGCCATATTTTTTAAACTCAACATCACGGAAGCGAACACTCATTTCTTCATAATAATTCATGTCCCAAGTTTCAATAACGGTCATATCGCCAGATTCATCGATGGTGATATCGGCATCATATCTCTCGATGGCGACTGAAGCGAAGAAGGATTCGGAACTACATGATTCTAATGAACCGCCCAGATAAAAAAAGCCGAAGATAATAAAAACGATAATATTTAAAATCACTCTAACGTTTTTCATATACTTTATCACAAATGTGCTGTGATATTCCCCCTTAACGAAAAATTCGATTGAAAGTAATTAATGTTTGAAAAATTACCCAGTGCGAACTCCAGTGACACTATTTTGTGTACCAATTAATTATATCATCACTTGTTTATTTTAAAATATTTTTTAATTTTTTATCCTATTTTTTTTCTTATATAAAATATTTGATTTATCCAAAAATCAGATGTTCTTTTGTGACCATTCTTCTTGAGTGATTTCCAAATAGGTAGGACTTGCTTTAAGGAATAAGGGCCTGGGTTTAACTTTGAACCCGATTTTTTTATATAAAGCCCATGCCGCCAGATTGTCTGGATGGGGATCGACGCAAGCAGACTTTGCTAACCCTTCTTGAAACGCTTTATTAAGCGCAAATGATAAAGCTTTTGTCGCTATTCCTTTTCCTTGAGCGATTGGCAGTAACTTGATATCCATGATGGCTAAATGATGTTCTTCATCGACATTATAAAAGGTTTCGCCACAATAACCGATGCCTTCTGCGTAGATAGAATAGTGGCATCTTTTTGGCTTTTGCATGACCCATATCCACCACTTGTTCATCTTTTCCGTGGTCGCCCCTAAGCCTTTAGGAAAACCAACATATTTCATCACCGCGCCGTTATTCCAAAGGTTCTTTGTGTTTTCTAAATCAGCTTCAGTAGTTTCTTTAATTGTCACTGCTTTGTCAAACATTGGTAACACCTCTCGTCATACACGTATTGTTTTCCCATGATATTCCGATTTTATTATACTTGATAATTGGGGAAATCGTCGACTTTTTTTGGGTTAATTCATATTTTAATGCCTTGTGTTTTACTCTTCTTGTATTACTTATCGGTTAGCATGATTATGCAAACTCGTGTGACAACTAATTTTGGCACCTAAAACATCGATATAATGCGCGAAAACAAAAACATAACATGATATAATAACTTCGTGATATGAACGAAAACCGCTATTGCGGAACGGAGGAACATATGGAAATAAATAACCTTGTTCAAAAACAACGTGAATTTTTCAATACCGGAACGACCCGTGGCCTTAAATACCGTTTAATTGCATTAAAAACGCTTCAAAAAGCCGTAATTAAATATGAGACAGAGATTGAAACAGCACTAAACGCTGATCTTGGAAAATCCCCTTGTGAAAGTTATATGAGTGAAATCGGAATTGTTTTAACGGAAATCCGAATTTTCATTAAAAAACTTCGCCATTGGGCGCATCCAAAGCGGGTTGGAACACCACTTTCACTATTTTCGGCGGTAAGTTATTCAATTCCTGAACCCTTTGGCGTGACTTTAATCATGTCACCTTGGAACTATCCATTTCAATTGGCAATTACCCCGTTAGTAGGAGCAATCGCCGCCGGAAACACCGCAATCATAAAACCAGCTTCATATGCTCAAGCAACATCATCGATAATTGCCAAAATAATCGAAGAATGCTTCGCTTTGGAATATATCGCTGTCGTTCTTGGCGGACGAAACGAAAATGCTGCTCTTTTGGAACAACGCTTCGATTTTATCTTTTTTACCGGAAGTACTTCTGTTGGCAAAATTGTTTTAGAGAAAGCAGCGCCAAACATCACCCCCGTTTGTCTGGAACTTGGCGGTAAGAGTCCCTGCATCATTGATCAAGGAATTAATCTCAAACTCGCTGCCAAACGCATTGCTTTTGGCAAACTAAT
>JAQWBC010000036.1 GCA_028707415.1 Candidatus Izemoplasmatales bacterium | reverse complement strand
GCGAGAGTAGGACGTCGCCAGGCTTCTTTCTTTATTATTAATCTTTATGAGCCTCAGTAGCTCAGTTGGTTAGAGCACATGACTGTTAATCATGGGGTCCTAGGTTCAAGTCCTAGTTGAGGCGCCAGGCGGCTGGTTGGAGAAACGGTTAACTCACAAGCCTTTCACGCTTGCATTCACGGGTTCGAATCCCGTACCAGTCACCATATAAAAATGAAATCCATCGGAAATCCGGTGGATTTTTTAAATTCTACTATATTGCAATTAAGAATTCATCGAAACGAAATCTTTGTCGAAGAACTTCAAATAAACAGTCGATAGTTACCACTTAAAGTACAAATGACAAGGATTTGTTTTGTAGGAACAAAATTAAAATAAAACGACTTCAATGACCACCTTAAATATCACTTAATTGTGCTAATTTGTTCTTTGATGGTCGTATAAAGATCGTTAATATCATGTAATCGATCCGGAATCTGGATTTTTTGGGGGCAATGAGTCATGCAGATACCACAGGCAACACAGTTGGCTGCGCGTTCCTCGGTTAATACTGCTTCGTAGTCAGTAAGAAACACACGCTTATGCTTTCCAGAAACTGCATAATCATTGATGATTTTGAACATTAAAGGAATCTGAACACCATGAGGACAGGGCAAGCAATATCGGCATCCTGTGCAAGGAATCGTCTGACTGGAAAGAAAAGCAGACAATGCCTGATCAATGATGAGTTGGTCGGCATCAGTGATAGGTAAAAAATCAGTCATCGTTTTTAAATTATCAAGGGTCTGTTCTTCATTAGACATTCCGCTTAATACAACGAGAACGTTTGGTTTGGATGCCGCATAGCGAATTGCCCATGAAGCCACGCTTGCCAAAGAATCGGCTGCCTTGAAAATGGCTTGTGATTCCTCGCACAGAGTTGCGAGAGTCCCGCCTCGAACCGGCTCCATGATGATACACGGAATTTTAGCCGCTTCGATAATTTCATATTGTTGTTTGGCATCTTGAAAAGTCCAATCCAGATAGTTGCATTGAATTTGAACAAAATCCCATGGATAGCTTTGAATAATGCGCTTAAGAACATCGGGGGTATCATGAAATGAGAAACCCAAGTGCCGGATTTTTCCGGTATTCTTCAATTCAGTTAGGTAGTCCATCACCCCCGGTAATTGATAGGGTTTATACATATCGGTGCTCAGGGCGTGACAAAGATAATAGTCAAAATAGTCTACTTGGCATTTTTGTAATTGTTCAGCGAAAATCCGTTTTGCATCATCCACGGAATGGATTAACCAACTTGGCATTTTCGAAGCAAGGAAGAAAGATTCACGGGGATATTTCTTTAGAGCCTTACCGATAAACAGTTCGGAGAGGCCATTATGATAGGGGTAGGCGGTGTCGTAATAGGTCACCCCACGGGAATAAGCAAGATCAATCATCCGTTGTGCCAGTGATTCATCAATCTCTGGAGTGTCTTTCGTTAATGTTGGGAAGCGCATGCAACCAAAGCCTAATAAAGAAGGATTTTGATCGATGCCGCGAAAATTGGTTGTTCTAACGGTAACTTTAGCTGGCATTTAGTTCACCTCATTCAACTGGTTGGGATTTAAAAACGACATATTTATTACACGATAATGAGGAAAATATGCTTGTTGATACGCAATACTATGATGAGTAGGCCCAATTCCTGAAGCAAAATACTTTTCTATTTGAAGAATCGTTTCATCGAGTGGTATTTTTATTTGGGCCGTTTTTATCAAATCGATAAACTCATCGGTTTGCGATCGTAAATCACAGATTGAAGTTGTATTCATATCTATTTTATCTTGAATTGATTGATAGAAAATATTAGCTAATTCCGATACTGTCAACTGCTGATTCAAAACACATTTTAAAGATACTCGAGCATATTTTTCTCCAATTTTTTCGATGATTGGGGTAGATGAGAAATATTTAGCTTGTTTAAGTTCTTCTTCAATGTATTGTTTTATTTGGTTTAGGTCGGGACGGATGACAAAATGGCTCGGACCAAAAGTATTTTGATAAATCAATTTCAAAAAATCGATTGTTTGCATTCGTGGGTATCGCTTAAAGTGATCGAGAAAAACCGATTGCATTTTCGTCAAATAAATCGCCTCCGAGATAATTAATCATTATAATTGGACAAAATCAGCTTGTCCTTTGGCAGTGATTTGATCAATCGACATGACCAAAACGGCAGTGATGTCCGTTTCAGTTATTAAATTAGTTTTTATATCCCTTTCGGTCAATCCATAATGAGAAACCAGTTTAATAAGATACATTCGCTTTTCTTCAGGGTTAGTGATTATTTTAATATTTCCGTGTACGATGGTACTGGTATATTTAGTGTTTAAATGGATAAAGTCGTTGATTACGGCATGGACAACGGTGAAACAAGCGAAAGGGTTGATTCTGATTGCATCGATTTTAGTGCCTTCAGTTGCACCGTGTATAATAATTTCGTGGTCGACGTAGCCATAATTGACTGGCACTCCATAAGGAGTACCATCTGGTAAAACAATAGATAAGATTCCATAGTGGTTTTGAACAAGAATTGCTTCAGCCATTGAATTTGATAATTGTTTGTCGATTCTTCGCATTAGTTTCATCAAATGTTATCCCCAATCATGAGTAATTACTGGCAAATATACTGGTTTTGCCTGCAGTTTATTTTATCATATCCGGCGAGAAATTAGTACCACTATTCACAATCAAAGATTTGTAAAATCCGATATTTATCTAAGAAAATAATGCTATTTTTAATTAACAATGCCAAATTTGGGTTAATTAAAATGATAGTCTTCAGAATTTAGAAATAATGATTTTCGCAATAGAATTTTTGTTTTGTCACAAATCATGATAAAATGATTATTATATGATACTATTCTAACATTTAACGGGGGCTTCTATGAGGAAAATTGCGGCTGTGATAATTACTGGATTTGATTTTGCATTATTTTTAGCCATGAGATCAATCTGGTCGGGCATTGAAGGCATGTTTGGAATTGATTGGATTCAATATGTTTTATTTGGTTTATTCACGGGATTGGCAATTTCGACAATCGTTTTATTCTTCGTGAAGCCAAAATCAAATGCTTTAATCGTATTGGCAATTGTTGGTGGCGTACTAATGCTTGCGCTCTTCTACATGCTGTATTTGGGCATCGGATCGTTAATGTACATCCTTCGCAGTTTTGGATATATCCTGTTTTGGATTGTAATCATTGGTTTCATCATCTTTTTAATCTTTTATTATCCGAAATCTCACTGTGCCAAGTGTCATGTGTTTAGGTTTGCCTTGTTGGGAAGTATGCTACTGATGATCATAGTCGTGACTTTCAACTTGAACTTTTGCTTTATCACTAATCAACCGGTTGTTTATGCAGTTGAAGAAGAATACCAAATCGTATGGACGACATCATCAAATGCCACAGCTACCGTTACTGTCGACGGAGTTGAATATCATGATTTATACGCGGGAAGCGCCAATTCAGAGACAACGGTTCATAAGGTCATCGTGCCAATGACTGTATTAGATGCGGCTGGGCAATACACAATCTCATCGACCCAAATAATATACCGTGGACCCTATTCAGGCGTTTTGGGCGGCTCTATTAGTAGAACATTTAGTTTCTACCCGGTAGATACAATGGATGGTCTTAATTTTTACACTTTGGCTGATGCACATGAATACACTAAAGCCGCAAGCGCTGCCGGTTCATATTTCGGGGATGATTTAGATTTTTTAGTGATGGCGGGAGATATTTCATCGCATCTTGAAGAGCCTGCCGATATTGAACTAATTTTAGAAATCGCTCATAACATCACCAAAGGTAGTCATCCGGTAATTTATGCTCGCGGTAATCACGAAACCAAGGGTGACTGTGCAAATATCTTGTACAAGTATGTCGGCTCTAAAAATGAAAAATTTTATTATACCGTGCGAATGGAAGATGTATTTGCCATTGTCCTTGATTTAGGTGAAGATCATAATGATGATTGGTGGGAATATTACAACACAGCTCATTTCGATGAATATCGAAACGAACAAACCATTTTCATTATGGATACAATCGTAAAATACGGATTTGAAGATGATCCAACCATTAAATTTAGGCTTGGTATTTGCCATATGCCAGTTAACTACGTCATTCCCGAAAAGTCATCGCTACCTTATGGTGGTGACAATATGTTTTTAGCTAGCATCAAAATGTTATGGACGGATCTGCTTGATACATTGGTTTTGGATCTTATGGTCTCGGGACATCATCATCAATTGATGCCAATCACGACGGATATTCCAGCTAATACTACGCTCTATTACCATGAAAGCTATTATCCCGGAAACACCACAAAACCGATAGGATACCGGACCGACAGCAATTTTTCGACCTTTATCGTTTCTCGGCGCAGTGATGTTCAAACACCGACGGTAGCTGAAAATGTCTTTGGACAAAATTTCTCGGGATTAGCAACGTCACTAGGTTTTTGGTCTTGGGACACCAAAATCATTCTTCGCTATACCAATACCAATCATACTGTTGTTTCGGGATATAATCCCTTTACGGGAAACCAGTTCCAGGAAATGGAAATTACTCCGGTTTCTTGGAGGGCGTCGTTCCCGGGAATTTAAAAAAAGGTATTCAAACAGTCATTGTATATCGTACCGCTAAACCAAGTGTGTATATAAAAACAAGATAATTATTTATGAATAAAGGGGATTTTATCCCTTTTTCTTTTTGGAAAAGGCATGAAAAAAGTGGAAAATTAGTTATGATTATGATATCATATATTCAGTATCGTTATGGGGTGAACCAAATGAACCTGAATCAAGAAATCGCCAATGCCGTTTTTCCATCCGTAACAAGGAATTTGACGGATCTTGAACGAATCTATCCAGCAAGATCTTTGCCGGTAAATGCGATGGTTACGCGCTTTGCACCATCACCCACCGGGTTTTTACATACGGGTTCTTTGTTTGCGTCTTTGTGCTCATGGCGATATGCCAAACAAAGTGGTGGCGTTTTTTTCTGTCGCTTGGAGGATACCGATACAAAACGGGAAATCAGCGGATCAGGGAATCAGGTTTTAGTAGAACTTGCTAAGTATGGAATTATTCCCGACGAAGATTTTGTGAGTGGCGGAGCATATGGACCATATGTACAAAGCGAACGCAAATTTATTTATGATGTTGTCATCAAGGACATGCTGGAGAATGATTTAGCATACCCTTGTTTCTGTACTCATGAAGATTTAGATGCAATGAGAAGGAAACAAGAGATTTTGAAAGTTAACCCCGGATACTATGGGGAATATGCCGTTTGTCGATTGATACCGAAAGAACAAGTTTTAGCTAAAATCAAAAACGGCGATTCTTTTGTGATTCGATTCAAATCTCCCGGCAATCAAGCACATAAAATTTTGATTACGGATTTGATTCGCGGATCCTTCGAAATGACAGAAAACGATCAAGATATTGTCATCATGAAAGGTGACGGACTACCAACATATCATTTTGCTCATTTGGTTGATGATCATTTCATGCGTTCGACAGTGGTTACCCGAGGCGAAGAGTGGATGGCAAGTTTGCCGATACATTTGCAACTATTTGACGCTATGGGTTGGGACCGACCAAAGTATGCTCATTTGCCGGACATAATGAAACTTGATGAAGGCACAAGAAGAAAACTATCGAAACGCAAAGATCCAGAAGCAGCAGTATCGTTTTTTCTCAAAGCCGGATATCCATTTGAAGGGTTTTTAGAATATTTAATGACTATCGCTAACACTAACTTTGAAGCATGGCGATTGCAAAATCCGGAGGCGAATATCTTTGATTTCCGGTTATCGTTTGATAAAATGACATTAGATGGAGCTTTGTTTGATCTCGAAAAGGTTAAGTCTATTTCTAAAGATCGCTTAGCATTATTTAGTACAGGTACGATTACTGAAAAAGCACTAGAATGGGCAAAGCTATATCAACCAGACTTTGCTTCCGTAATTGAGTCGGATATTAGTTATTTTCACGCGATTATGGCGATTGAACGCGGCGGGGAAAAACCGCGCAAAGATTATGCTAAATATAGCGATATTTTCCCAATTATTGATTTTATGTATGATCAGTACTATGATCAATACATGAAAGGCGAATTGCCTTTCAATCCAAACTTAGCAAAAACGGTTATAATTAATGTTCTCAATACTTATAACGCTGAGCCTTCTTTAGATCTAGGGGAAAGCGAATGGTTCGAAAAATTAAAATCAATGGCAACAGAATGTGGTTTTTCACCTTCGGTTAAGGAATATAAAAAGAACAAAGAAGCTTTTTATGGTCACATCGGTGATTTCGCGGAAATCATCCGGATTTCCGTTTCGGGGAAAAAGAATACACCAAACTTTTATTACATTCTGAAAATACTCGGAATAGAAAAAATTTCAAAACGCATAAACAAAACGATTGCTCTTCTCAAAGAGTAATCACTTATGGCCAGTTGGAGAAAAGGTTAACTCAGTGCCCTCTCAAGGCACCATTCACGGGTTCGAACCCCGTACTGGCTACCAAATGCATTGTCGTCGTATTTCCTTAACCATCAAGGGAATACGACTTTTTTAGTCGCATTATTCACCGTTGACAATATGAAAAATAACAGTTTGTCAAAAATTGTTGGGTAAAAAAAGATAACATAAAGCAACTGATTTTTGAAGGCGACCAACATTTGATATCATCAGAAGAATAAATCGCGATATATTTGTATTGCTATGCTAAAGTGCTAACATCGATTTTCGCGAATGATGAGCTTTTTTTGGCTACATTATTGACTTTGGCCGGTTTTAGATGATAATATACCATTTGAAAATGGCTATTTTATTTTACTTGCCATTCGATTGAATACACGATGCTTTTTAAGTAAATTTTCTTGGAATTTATAACATAAAATAATAATGCTTTTAGACTTAAAATGATAAACCTTAAAAAGGAGAAACGAAATGAAAAAAACTATCAAAATGATTTGCTTATTGGCTGTGACTACATTCTTATTTGCATCAGCGTTCGCATGCAGTGGGACAACAACCACCACAACAGGAACGGAAGAGTATACTTTAGTGGGAGAATACGAAATTGACATCACTTCCCTCGGGATGCCTTTGATTTTTTATCTAAAAATTGATGCGAATGATAATTTCTTCCTTTCTTCAGACCGGACATACGCCGTTGACAAAGGCCATGGAACGATTGCATCTAGCGGAGAGACTTATATGTTCCTCTATAGCGATTCGACTACGGAAGCTCCCAAGACAAGTACTTTCAATGTTAGGAATCGCAATATTTACTTCATAGCTTCGCTGCCATATGGTTCATCAAACCTTCAAGCCACTGATGATGATAATCCTGATCTGATGATTTACCAAGTAGATAAGGCTTTGTTGTTTGAAGAATATCTGGGTGTTTATGCTGGATCGCATACTGCAAGTACTATTGATTATGAGTATTATCTAGAGTTAGGCACCGGATGCGAGTATACATTCACAAGCGATTTTGTTTCTGGCACAGCAGTTGAATTCGTTGAAACAGGAGTTTTTTCCATTGACGAAACATCAATCACTCTCACACCGGAGAATGGGACGGCAGTAACTGGGGTTTTGAATGATGACGATTCGATAGATGTGGCAGTGAAAACATTTGAAAGCGATGTCAGAACCTCGAGAAATTTACGATTCGCAAAGA
>JAQWBC010000002.1 GCA_028707415.1 Candidatus Izemoplasmatales bacterium | reverse complement strand
TAACCCTTACTTCGTTTTCACCAAGTTCTACTGCCTCGCATCCTACTAAAATAAACCCTAAAAAAACTAACATCAGCAACCGTATAAATCTAATTTTTCTCATCAATTGGGTACCGAATTTAATAACATTATTAAACTCAGCATACTCCCCCTTCTTTAGCTTTTAACTGTATTTCTTTATTCATTTATAACTTGGGAGGAAGTAACCCTGTAAGTTCACTTTGCATACCAGCTTTTTGCCAATCAGACATGCCTTCCTTCCAAACTAAACTATCAGGATTCAAATTGCCATTTGCAACCATACTTCTTAAAGTATTTACATCATACGGTCCAGTATTTTTTCCATCTATCGCAATGTAAAATTTGGTAATTGGTACAGCTGGCGGTACAACTTGCCCAGCTTCATTCTGATTGATTGATTTATCTAAAGTTCCAGCTATATTTCTTCCTACAGCAGTTCCAACAGCCATTCCAGCCATCATTGTTACAGGATTAAATCCTGCTCCTTGACCTCCAAGGTCGATATTTCCGGCACCTTTTTCACCCATTCTACCTAGAGCTTCTGCTCCAGCAACACCAACTTCACCACCGACTTCAGTTTGAAATGCTCCAAGATTTGTTTGTCTTGTACCCATTCGTTGGGCATACTGTCCTTCTTCTCTTTTAATTCTTAACTCTTCTTGATAGTTAAGAAGATCTGTTTCAGTTTTGTTCATTGTAATATCCTTGGTAATTCTTTTGAGTTCAGTATATGATTCGTTTTCCTTATCAACTTCTATAGAGCTTATATCAATACCTGTAATAGAAATACCAAATAAATCGGAAAGTCTATCTTTAACATATAATTCAACTTTTTCATTAATAAGATCAATTTTTGATTCAATTGCGATTACTGGTATATCATGTTCAGATGACGCATTTGTAACAATCTCTTTTATATACCGTGTAACCGAAGCGTTTATCTTGTTTTTTAGTTCCTCTAAGCTAAAGTTAATCAATTGGTGATAGTTACCAAATGTTTTATAGTCTTCAACCTTAAATGTCAATGCTCCTCTAACCGCTACAGGAACCGGAAAGTCTGGAAATCTCGAATCTACAACATCAAAATAAGGGACTCCAAATCTAGTTTGGATTGCCATAGATGTATTAATAAAAAACACTTCAGCTTGGAAAGGAGTATCACCCTCATACCATAGTCCAATGATTGAAGATAAAACTGGAAAGTTTTTTGTCTTTATTTTTTCATCATATGGACCGACGATATAATCTTGCATTGTACCATTTTTTTGTTTATAGACAAAGATAGCAACTTCACCAGTTTTAACTCTCAATATAGAATTAGTTCTGATTGCTGTTTCTCTTTTTGACTCTCCTGGATTTGCTCCAGTAGGGTGCCATTTCCAAACTAAATAATTCACTTCATCACAACGGATTACATCGCTGAATCCACCTTTTCGCTTAAAAAATCCCATACATTAAACCTCCTTTATCTTTCTATAATAAAAATGTTTTTAAATTCATTACTTATCTTCTTCATCTTCATTGTCTTCTTCAACTTCAATTTTTGAGGAACTCTTTTTTTCTGCACCCCAAAAGAACATTCCAATACCAAACAAAAAAGGAAAAAACGCCATAAGACTCAACATATGAAAAGGTGAATCAGGATCACCGGATTCAGAACCCTTAAAATTTCCCCAGACCATAAGAACAAGTCCAAGTGTTGCTAAAAAAAATCCTAGAATGAACTTCCATCCTTTTTTTAGAATCCTGTTAAAAGCTTTCTTATTATATTGTTTCATAGTTTTATTATATAGTTTTTCAATATAATTAAATTCTGGTGTATTTCCAAAAGATAATCTTGCTTTATGATATGTTTGTTCTAGTTTAGCTTTCCAAGATTCATAACATACTACATCTGTAGACAAATTCGAGGTAGCTAAGATAAAAAACTCATATATATCTTCTTTGGTATTAGGAATATAAAAATTACTTATTAACTCATTCTTTTTGGAAACTGATTTTGTTTTTTCTATTTTATCAGCAAATTCTTTAACGACATTGGCTACATTAGAACCTCTTAACTCATATCCACAGTCTTTACACTTATGTTCAAATGCGTCTAAACGAGATCCACAATTTGGGCATTTATGTATTTTCCCATCAAAAATGATTTTCCTTTTTGAATCAGAAACAGCTTGATCATTGCTTGATACTTGACTACCGCAACCATTACAAAACTTTGAACCTTCTACTAATTGCTTACCACAATTGGAACAAAACATGTCTTCACCCCTCAGTATGCTCGTTATTATCATTTATTACAGCATCGCAAATGTCACCAATATTACATTTAAGATATTCGCAAATTCTAAGTAAAACAGAAAGGGCGACTTCTTCATTTCTTCTAAGTTTAGTCATTGTACCAGTTGCAATATTTAAATCTTTTCGCAAATCTGCTGGTGAAATGTCTCTTTCAATTAGAATAATCCACAGTTTTTTATAACTGATATCCATATTATCGCCTACCTTTCTATAGTCTATTACCTAAATAATAGCACATAATAATTGAGTATACAATATGAACACGCGATTATTTCGCAACTTATTGCGATTTAATGTACGTCAGAGTAATCTGAGCTAATATCATTTCCTTGCACTTAATATTTTTACTAGCTTTTATTATAAATATACATTATTAACTTTTCTGTCAAGCCTATATCCTCTATCACTAAATTCTATTGTTTTGAATTCATTTCTAAGATTGTCACACAAGATGAGATATGATTTCCCTTTTTGTTGGCACGAGATTAGTTTCCAAAAACACCATAATCCCTGATAGTCTTGTTCTATCAGGTGTAGTATCCTACAATATGAGAAAGACAGCGTTTCAATCTACACATGGTATTCTATTCTATTAAGTCATAAAGATGTTTAATCCGCCAATTTCCGCCATGACGGATTTCAACCCCAACGTATGAAATCGCCTTATATCGCACTCCTTGAGAGTGTTTTTTTATTAGATAGTTATACTCTTAGTGCTTTAAGTTCAAATCCCCCTTGTCATAGCAAAGAAGCAAAAAGAAAAAAAGACATCCGTTTTATCCTAAAAATGCATTCATTAGGACTTCACATTGTCTTTTCATCTTTTTTTAATATCGATTAAGGTGTTTATTCAGATAAATCCCCTGATTCAGCCATGATTTTGGCATATTTTCGGCAATTTAACAAATAAACTCCGTATTGAAAACATGGCGGAGGAGGGGGGATTCGAACCCCCGCACCGGGTTAACGATCTACTAGCTTTCCAAGCCAGCCCCTTCAGCCACTTGGGTACTCCTCCAAATAGAGCAATGATTCTTTTTTGTGTTCGATATCATTATATCAATGCAAACACATAAAAACAACTTTTTTTACCTGATTTCCGAAAAGAAAAAGCGATCGAATCGCATCGCTTTTTAGTTTTCACTGGCGGAGTAAGAGAGATTTGAACTCTCGCGCCGGTCACCCGACCTACGCCCTTAGCAGGGGCGCCTCTTCGACCACTTGAGTATTACTCCATAAAACAGTCAGCCATTTTATAGTACTCTATTTTTGGCTGACTGTCAATATTATTTAACTAACCGGAGTTTCATTTTCCTTGGGTTCTTGAATCTCTGGTTCAGGCGTTTTATGTTTTGGTTCTTCCATAACCGGTTCGGAAATTGTCTTATCGACAATCGGTTGAGGTGCTGCAGCTTTTTTAGCTTCATTCAGAGCTTTGGATTGTTCCCGATAAAGCTTATATCCTCCGAATCCATCATATCCCAAATATAACCCGCCCGCAACCGAGATGAATAAAACAATCCAGCCTAAGGTTGTCATAATGTTTTGATTCAACATTGCCAG
Organism: Candidatus Izemoplasmatales bacterium; assembly: GCA_028707415.1. Lineage (GTDB taxonomy): Bacteria > Bacillota_I > Bacilli_A > Izemoplasmatales > Hujiaoplasmataceae > JAKLGB01. The sequence goes on along the minus strand of JAQWBC010000002.1, from coordinate 27,488 downwards.
GGTAAACAAAACCGCCCCAAAAGTAAGGCTGATTAAATGAAACCAAAATTTCAACGGTTCGGTCTTTTCGTCAAAGAAATACATCGAAACGAAATAAATTAACCCCCGAGCATAGAAGAAAATCGCCAATAAATACCCGTAAAGCGAAATCCAAAACGGGTCAGTTGAGTTGCCAGAAAAGACAACATAAATCATCAATCCACCGATAATCGTATCAAAAATAATTTCAATCAAATTGATGGTTCTCAACACTTCTTTTTTGAGTGTTTTTAGTAGTGGAACAACACGCAACAAAGAAAAAATCACAATCGCAATCCCGGTGGTTGCATAAACAACCTGAACTTCAAATAGTTTGATTAAAATGCCTCCAGCAATCAATATTGCCGCCAGGATCCATTTAATAAGCCAACCGTATCCAAATTTTGTTTTTGCCATATTAAACCCTCCTTTAATTTTTGGGTTTGTAAAACACTATCTCGTTTCTATTATAAACCATTTTTCGGCAATACAACAGTACCCCAAAAAAATTATTCATTTTCTTGATAAATATAAATTTGTTTTTTCCCCAAACTTTTTGCTTTATACAACGCATCATCAGCTTCCTTGATATAATTGTCAAACGATTTAGTAATCAAATTTTTGGATCCCGTAACCCCGAAGCTCGCACTTGTCTTAATGGATCTTCCGTTATGAACAAAAATTTGATTGCTGACATTCACGCATATCATATTAGCCATTTTAGCGGCATCTTCAATCGTTTTTCCTGTTTGGAAGATAATAAATTCTTCGCCTCCATATCGACCTATCAAATCATCGTCGGATAAGGTTTTAGTAACCACCGCCGTTGCTTCTTGTAAAACATAATCCCCCGCTTGATGACCGTAAATATCATTAATCGCCTTGAAATCATCTAAATCAAACATAATAAGCGTTATCGATTGGTTTTTTACAATCGCCTTATCAAATTTATCTAGTGCTTTTTGAAAGAAATACCGACGGTTATGAATCTTGGTTAAATCATCGTATTCCGCCAGATGTTTCAATTTTCGCATTTCGTTTTTATGCTCGGTTATGTCTTGGTAATACACTACATATCCGGATGCTGCTTGTTTTTTATTATATAAAGTGTACAGTTGAACCGAAAAATAACGTTCTTCACCATTATCGAAAATTGATAATTCGTGCTCGCATTGATTAATCAAATCGGAAAACACACCTGGATCAAATCCTTCAAGTGAACGCAAGGTGAGATGCTCATTTTCCTTAATTCGCCCTCGCAAAAAGTTCTTCGCTACCTTGTTTGTTTCAATAATGACGTAATTATCATCTAAAATCAAAATTGGGATATTCGATTCGGTATAAATTTGCCGATATGCCACTGGAATCAAATCAAAAAGTTCAAACTTTATTAAAAGAATAAAGGTGATTACCGAGAACATCCCCATAAAAAACGGCGATAAATCGAGAGACAGCGTTTGATCTCTGATAACAGCGGAGTTTATCATTATGAACGACAATCCGCAAGCTAATAAAAAGATAAAAGCACGCTTTTTTGCGGTTCGTGCGCTATTATGATACATAAAAAGGTAGTTTACAAACGCCATTATCGCCAACAACGCATTATATCCCATCATCACATAATACATTATTCCTTTACTAAAGGAAACTCCGACGTAGTTGCCTCCAACCCACGATGAAGTTACGATTTCATGGGATTGAAAAAAAAGCAATTGCACTGCCGATCCGGATGGTTCAGTTGTTGCCGGATATAAGAAACTGGTAATTGTAGAAAGAATCGGTATCACCAACAATAAACCGACTCGCCACCATTTAAAATGAATACAATTCTGTTTTTGCAGAACCGATAAAAGAAACCACATTACCGCAAAATAAGGAATACAAAGATATTGTAAATGACTGAACCATATTTGAGCTTCTGGAGTGCCACTAAGAACGAATCCCGCGGTAAAAAACATGTATCCACAGTTCAAAGCAGCGATTGCGGCGATAATCTTTATTCCCACGATTTGATCTTTTCGGGTTATGATATATATAAATGCTACTAATAAAAGTATACTACTCGACAATAACAGCGTCGCTATTGCCATGTCTAGTCGCATCTTATTACCCCCTTTGCCGGAATTTAATATTTGCGGTTACATACCCTTTTTAGCTTGTTCTTCAGGGTTAAGCATGGTCAATTGGAGACGTTTGCGTGCCAAATCCACTGCAATGACCCATACTTTGACAATATCCCCAACAGAAACGGCTTCCAATGGATGTTTGATATATGCCTTACTCATTTTTGATATATGAACTAATCCTGCTTCTTTAATGCCACAGTCGACAAAGGCTCCGAAATCGACGACATTACGGACAGTTCCTTGAAGTTCCATCCCGGGCTGCAAATCTTCTAGTTTTAATAAATCACTCTTTAACAACGGCTGTGGGTAATTGTCCCGAACATCTCTTTGTGGCAAAGCAATTGCCTCAAGCAAGTCATTTAAAGTAATTATTTTGATATCCAAAGAGCGAGCAAGATAATTACGATCTGCAATCCCCGCTTTCAGCTGACCAATCGGTGAACCGATATCCTCGGGATTTAAATTGATTTGCTTTAAGATTCTTAAAGCTAAATCATAGCTTTCCGGATGGATGGGAGTCCGATCCAAGGGGTTTTCCGAATCTGGGATTCGTAAAAATCCCACTGCTTGTTCAAAAATCTTCGGTCCCAGTTTGGCAACTTTCTTAAGCGCTTCTCGAGTCTTAAATGGTCCATTTTCTTCGCGGAATTTGACGACATTTGTCGCCACCCCGAATGATAATCCGGAAACATATTTTAATAATGAAGCCGATGCCGTATTAACATTGACTCCGACTTGGTTAACCGCCGTCGAGACGACAAAATCCAATGATTCAGCGAGTTTACTTTGCGAGACATCGTGTTGATACTGCCCCACGCCAATCGCTTTTGGATCAATCTTAACTAATTCCGATAAGGGATCCTGCATCCTTCTGGCAATACTGATAGCCGATCGTTCTTCAACGTGAAAATCCGGAAATTCCTCTCGAGCGAGGTCTGAAGCCGAATAGACAGAAGCTCCCGCCTCACTGACAATAACATAATAAACCGGATTCGTAATTGCTTTAATTAGATCGACAACGAACGCCTCTGTTTCCCGCGATGCGGTTCCATTGCCAATAGCGATAATATCAATGTGATATTTGTCAATCAGTGTTTTAACTTTTGCTTTTGCTTCTTCGACCTTGTGATAATCGGGAACCGCTCCTAACCTGGCTTCATGCGGAAAGATAACACATTTATCAATAAATTTACCAAATTGATCAATGACAGCCACTTTACACCCCGTCCGAAAGGCGGGATCAATTCCTAAAACCATCTTTCCTTTCATCGGCGGTTGTAAAAGTAAGCTACGTAAATTTTCGGAAAACAATTTGATGGCAGAATCCTCAGCGCGCTCGGTAAAGTCGCTGCGGATTTCTCTTTCAATAGCTCCACTAATCAAACGTTTATACGCGTCTGCAATAGCTTCTTTAACTAAAGCATTGACAATCGAAGTTCGCTCTCCAATTACTTGTTTTTCTAAAAAAAGGAGGATGTCTTCGGCATTTAACGTAACTGAAGCGGTAATAACTTTTTCGTTTTCAGCACGATTTATCGCTAAAATTCGGTGTAATTTAATCGTTTTCAATGCTTCTTCATATTCATAGTAATTCTGATAAGTGGCATACTCATCCACGGCATCTTTTTTCTTTTTTGTGACGATTTTTCCGGTTCTGCTCGTATAATCGCGAATCCATTTCCGGTAAGCTGCATTGTCGGATATCATTTCCGCAATGATATGCTTCGCTCCGGTAAAAGCTGCTTCGATAGAGGGGACTGCTTCTGTGATAAACGGCAACGCAAGATCATCTAGTTTTTCCATAACCGGAAAAGTCATAATCGTTTTTGCCAACGGTTCCAATCCTTTAGCAATCGCTTCGGTGGCTTTAGTTTTTTTCTTTTCTTTATATGGGCGATAAATATCTTCTAAATCAATTAATTTAGTCGCCTCATCAATTTTTATCTTTAATTCTTCCGTTAACATGCCTTTTTCGTCAATCAAACGAGCAATATCGTCTTTCCGCTTTTGCAAATTTTGCCCGTACTCATATTCTTTTTCAATAACACGTATTTGTTCTTCGTCCAAAGATCCAGTCACTTCTTTGCGATACCTGGCAATGAAGGGAACGGTATTTCCTTCGCCTAAAAGATCAAGAACCGTCTTGACTTGGCTTTCTTTAATTTGAATATTAGCCGCAACCGATTTAATCAGGAGGGCATTAATATATTCCATGATAAATCACCCTTTTTCTGTATTATTCACTTCTATTTATACCATAAAACTCGCATTTTTCCTATATCGACAATAAAAAAACCCTTGCGGGTTTGATTATTGTTTGTGTTAATTATTCAAAAGGAGTATAGTTTCCCGCTTCGATTTGATGTAAAACATCCAAAATAGTATCGTCATCGGAATATGCCGTATTAAATACTCCATCCGCAATTGAAACCAACATCGGCGATAATCCGAGAAAGGTCTGCGTCTTGCCAATGGCATCTAAAAACGCATCACTGGCAGCGGTGTCTTCCGTAATGGCATCTAAATCGACGAAGAAAACGACTTCCGCATCAGCGTTGATATTCTTCGCGAGGGTTAATACTTCTTTTTGCATGTCGGTACAATCTTCATCTTCGGCATTATAAAAATAAACCACATAATTCTGTAATTGGACGCTTTCATCGTCTTTTTGTGTTAAAATCGCACCATAAGTGGTGATATGCTGATCAGAAAAATCGTCATAATCTCCAAGGTTAGTCAGCAAGTCAGAAATGTACGCAATTCCAACAACAAGCAATACCAGGCCGATAAGTCCAACAATTACCTTTAGTAGCAAGGTGTGTTCTCCTTGCTTTTTATACCCTTTAACATAAGTTGCCATATTTTCACCTCAGTAGATATAATTTTAACCAATAATATCCGCTTTTGCAAGCATTATTTATGGATTGACCAAAACATTCAAAGGAATCATTCAACAACACAAAATCCGATGGCATATGCTTTTTCATGAGCAATCGATATCGTAACAATTCCGGTTGGTAAACCACCTGAAATAAGATACGGTTTTCCGGTTTCGTCATTGAGAACTACTATTTTAGAAAAAGGGATTTTCCCGGCCGCTTTGACGATTGCTTCCTTGACCGCAAATCGTCCGGCTAAGAACTCCTGCTTACGGCGTAAAGATCTAAACCCTTGATATAAGATAATCTCTTCCGGTGATAAGATTTTTTTTATTATCGTTTCTTTTACTCGAGCAATCTCAACGATGTCGCAGCCGATGCCTTTAATCATTGGTTTTCCTCCTTGAGGAGACATTGCATTGCCAGGTCTTTTAAAGCTCGGAACCGATGATTAAGTGCCGATTTTGAAATCGGTTCCGGAAAATGAGTTTTCGATATTGAAGCCAATTCTAAAAGCGTCGCTTCTGGATATGTCTTGCGCAAAAAAATTGCTTCTCGCAAACTCTTAGTAATTTCACTTGTCCCTTTAGTTTCCACAATTGTAATATACCTAAGTTGATTATTAGCCGCATCAAGGGCTTTTTTTTCATTGGCAATATCGCAATTCATCACGCGATTGATCGAATTTTTAAAGTCGCGCTTGATCCGGCTGTCTTCATAAACAAATAATTGATTTGTCGCCCCCGTCACTCGTAAGAAATCAGAAATGCGTTCAGCCTCTTTCATGTATGTGATAAACCCACGTTTATTACGGGCAACTTTAGCGTTTAGGTTAAATTCTTGGGCAATCTTTTGAATTACTTCCGCTTGTCGTTCGGAGTAAGTTTGAATTTCCAAATGATAGGCTGAGGTTTCCGGGCTATTAATTGATCCCCCCGCAAGAAACGCCCCTCGCAAATATGCCTTTTTACAACATTCTTTTTTGATTAATGATTCATCGACATCCTGAAAGAACAAGGCATTCTTATTGATTAATGATAATTCGTTTAAAATGGTTTCCACCTTATCTTCAATCCGAATCATGTAAATATCATTTTTCCGCAGTCTAACTTGTTGCTTACTCATAACTGTCAGTTCAACATGATATAAATCCTTAATCAACCGGATTACTTTGCGAATAACCGCGTTATTTGTCGTCTGAAAAGTCAAGGCCAAACCTTTACTTGATATTTCCATCGCACCGCCAACGTGTAAAAGCGCGGAAAGTTCCGCGACGTTACAACAAGTTAAGCTTTTTAGATTGGCTAATTCGGTCTTAATATCCGTCGCAAACGACATTTTTTACCTCGCTTTTAAACAATTATCTAAGTATTTTATCGCTCCCAAAGCCGCAATCGCTCCATCAGAAATCGCGGTCGCAATCAGTCGATAATCTTTTTTTGTGACATCGCCGCACGCAAAAAGGCCTTGGATATTGGTTTGCATCTCGGGAGTAACCCGAATAAAACCCTCTTCATTAGTTACCGCCATATCGTTATTAATAAAACCCGTTTCTGGTTTGTTTCCTACATATATAAAAACGCCATGGACCGGGATTATCGAATTTGTCTCGGTCTTTAAATTTATTACTTCGATGCCTTCAATCGCATCCGACCCCAAGAACCCCTTCACTTTCGTATCGGTCAAAACAAATATTTTCGGATTATTCCGGATGCGCTTTATCAAACCACTGTTTGCCGTAAAGTCACTTAAATCATGGATTAATGTTACTGACTGGCAAATTCGACTGAGATAATTGCTTTCTTCCAAAGCCGAATCGCCACCGCCAATGACGGCAACATCTTTGTTTTCAAAGAAGATTCCATCGCAAACAGCACAATATGACAACCCATTTCCCACATATCGACTTTCGTTTTTAACGTTCAGCGTTTTCGGATTAGTCCCGGTTGCGATAATCACCGCCTGAGCTTGATACTCATCATTATCGGTCGTCACAATAAATCCTTCTTCATGCTTATCTATTCGCTTGACGAAACCATACGTGTCATCAATTTCTAAGTCGTGAAGATGCGTAACCATCTTTTGAACTAATTCTTCAGCCGTAACCCTCCCAAATCCCAAATAATTGTCGACTTGATACGTCGAACGAATTCGTCCCCCAGGAGTGCTTTTATCCAAAATAACGACATCTTTATTGGCTCGTTTAGCATAAATTGCGGCCATCATTCCCGCAGGTCCGCAACCGATAATTACCAACTCATGCTTTTTCATTGATTAGTTCAGCCTTTTTGTTCTTCTTGAGAAACTCAAAATGGCCGGGAATGGTTTCGTAGGAAGCGCCCTTCCACCAAAAACGGATACATATCGATAACCCAATTCCGCCTAAAATCATCAATATCGACGTTGTCGTTGCGGCTTTTAATGTCAATCCGAATATTTCATAAACCAGAGGATCGGTTCTCATGGATTCAATGAAGATTCGCACGGCGCCGTACCAAACGAGATAAAATGCCATAATTTCGCCGATTTTGACACTTTTCAATCGGCGAATAACTAATATGATAAAGAAACCAATCCAGTTTAGTAACAATTCATACAAAAACGTGGGGTGATAAAACCCGGGAACCAAAGCAACATCCGAGATATCGACGATATACATATTATTGACAATGAATTCGGGAATGTGCAAAGTGTATCGCAAATAATTGAATTGTTCTTCTAGCGATAAAGCGCCTCCGCCAACCAAACCACCATGCGCTTCTTGATTGAGAAAATTTCCCCATCGACCGAAGGTTTGCGCGAAAATAAAGCCCATCGCAACCAAATCCAAGACTTTGAGCATGCTGATTTTTTTCTTGCGAGTATAAAAATAAGCACATACTAAAGCGGTCGTAAACGCCCCATGAATTGCTAAACCTTCCAAACCAAAGGACGAAAAATCAACTGCCCCATTGACGTATCGGAAGCCAATAATCTGCATGATCGTCGCAAAAGCATTACCATTCACAACAAACATATCAAATTCAAAAGCTACGTACCAAAGTCTCGCTCCTAAAATAGCAACGGGAACAATCCAAAGAAAACCATCAATCAAATCATCTGAACTGACTCCGGTTCGCTTACCCTCCCGAAGACCCAAGAAGAAGGCAATCATGATTCCCATCATAATGAAAACCGAATAAAAAACAATATCACGATCACCAATCGATATCAGTCGGTTATCGTAAGTATATATTGCTTTAATCGTTGTATTTGTCTGAATTGTGGCGTATTCACTCTCCCAAACGCTCCATCTGGTAAAATCACAATTTTCTTTGAGCGGTGGGTTGGGCTCGTTGCCCGCAATGTCACAAGCTTCTCCTTTTATGCAAGTAATCGCCTTTAAAGCGGTGCCATCATAACTGACGAACGTCACCGTAAAAGTGTTGTCAGCTGGGGCTTGAGTCGTTGTCGCTTCGCATCCAAAAAGGGCTAGCCATCCGCTTAAAATAATTAACGTAAATAACAGTATTTTCCCCGCTTTTTTCATGTTTTCACCTATTTTTTTTCCGAATTTGCTTTTATTTTGCGTTTCAAACTACTACTAAAGTCCTCGGCGGAATGATATCCCATCTGTTTGGCTTTAAAATCAAAAGCCGCAGCTTCAACGAGAGTAGCTGTATTTCTTGCTTCGGTAATTGGTAATGACATCGACACAACTTCAGTATCAAAAATGATTTGTTTTTCAGCCTGCAAGCCCAATCGATCATATTGCTTATTATCATCCCAAACATCTAATCGAACAATTAGAGAAACACGTTTTGTTTCTCGATAAGCACTCACGCCAAACATATAGACAACATTGACAATGCCGATTCCTCGAATTTCTAAATATTTTTTTAATACATCTGGTGCTTCCCCGATTAAAACGTTTTTTTCTCGCTGATAGATTTCAACCGTATCATCAGCTACTAACATATAGCCACGACGAATTAATTCCAAAGCCACTTCGCTTTTCCCAATCCCGCTTGATCCGGTGATGATGGTACCCACGCCGTTGATGTCCATTAAAACCCCATGAATCGTCGTTCGTTCCGCTAGTTTGGCCTGTAAAACATTAAATAATTCACCAAATAAAGATGTAGTTTGATATGTGCTTTTTAAAACCGGGATTTTATATTCATTACCAAACCGCAAAAACAATTCAGGAATGTCAACGTTTTTTGAGAAAACAAATGCCGGCGGTTCCTGGGCGAATAGCTTTTGCACCCGATCTGATTGAACGTCCAAGGCTAGTGAATTAAAAAATGTCACTTCTTTCGTCCCAATGATTTGAATCCGATTGTATTCATAATAATCAAACAAACCCGCTAGTTCCAATCCGGGCTTTGTCAAATTAGGGCTTGTGACTTCGCGGTTAAGCCCTAGCGCTCCGGCAAGGACTTCAAGTTTCATATTGTCAACGATTTGACTGACTGTAAGTTTTTGGGACACGGTTTCACCTGCTTTTATGATTTTTTGCTAAGCGAATAGAAATTTTTTGAATAATTAAAGCATAAAGGTTTTTAATAATTACTCTAAGTAGTTGAAATAAAAAAACAAACAGCATCGGATAAATGTAATTAACAAAAGCTAACGTTTCCTTCATAAAAACTAAATCCATTAGATAAAAGAAAATGAGATTGGCCAAGAAAAAGATGACCCCTTGAGAAAAGATGACCAGTTTCTGATGATTGCGGAATAGATAAATTTTAATGATTGTTTCATAGAGAGTAAACAAAGCCGCAAGGATAATATAAACGTAATTATTTGTGGTTTCAGCCAGGGAAAGACCTCTGATAATGACAAAAATTAAAATGAAATTGATGAGGAACCCCACAATCAAGTTGATAATCGGATCAGTTGAATAGTCAAGTCCAAGATTGATTTTGACAACTCGTTTTGTTGGTGGGAGCGAATGTTTAAGTTTTTGCTTTTCCTCTTCATTTTGTTGTTTAACTTTGGCAATCAATTTTTCCAAATCCTCGATTTCCTTGCGGAGATCTTTATCGTCATTTTTCATGATATTTCCTCGCACTCTAACACGCGCGCTTGCGGTCGGCTTATTATTATCATATCATAATAAGTTATAAAATAATAGTTTTTCTGCATTGACCCGTAAGCAAAAAAAGCAGCTCGTGAGCTACTTTTTAGGTGCCAAAATCCGGCGCAGATAAATACCGGTATAACTGTTTTGATCGTTCGCCACGGTTTCGGGAGTGCCAGTAACCAAGACTTCCCCACCGCGGTCTCCGCCTTCGGGACCGAGATCAATTACATAATCTGCCACCTTTATTACATCTAAATTGTGTTCAATCACAATTACCGTTGCGCCTTTGGAGACAATATCTTGTAATACCGCAATCAAATTTACGATGTCATGGCTATGTAATCCCGTTGTTGGTTCATCAAGAATATAAATCGATTTTTCCGTGATGCGTTTATAAAGTTCGCTCGCTAATTTAACCCGTTGGGCTTCCCCGCCCGATAACGTAACCGACGATTGCCCGAGTTTAATGTATCCCAAACCAACATCATTGATTGTTTTCAAACGACTATAGATTTTAGGAACGTTTTTGAAAAATTCACAAGCCGACTCCACCGTCATTTCTAATACATCAGCGATTGATTTGCCTTTATACTTTACTTCTAAGGTTTCATCATTATAACGGCGACCATGACATTGTTCACATTCAATATAAAGATCGGGCATGAAATGCATCTCAATCTTGATGACGCCATCCCCAGCACAATGTTCACACCTTCCGCCCTTAACGTTAAAAGAGAATCGACTCTTATCATAACCCCGTACTTTTGCTTCCGTAGTCATGCTAAAGAGATCGCGGATTACATCAAAAACACCAGTGTACGTCGCTGGGTTACTCCTTGGCGTTCGGCCGATTGCCGACTGGTCGATGTCGATAATACGATCAAAAACTTCATAGCCCAAAATATTAGTACAGCTTCCTAAAACTACATTGCGATTATTGATTCTTTTAGCTAGTCCTTTGTATAATACTTCATTAACTAACGAAGATTTCCCTGAGCCCGATACTCCTGTAACAACGGTAAAACATCCGATTGGAAAGTCAACATTAATATTTTTTAGATTGTTTTGTCGTGCTCCGATTACTTGTAAAAATCCTCGTTCCGGCTTCCGTCGTTTTTCGGGAATATCGATATGCAATCGTCCTGATAAATAAGCTCCCGTAATTGATCGCGGGTCATCCATCATCGCAAGTGGTGACCCCGCAAACAGCACTTCTCCGCCGTGAACACCCGCTCCCGGACCGATGTCGACTACGAAATCAGCATTACTAATCATTTCCATATCATGTTCAACTACAATCATCGTATTGCCAATATCCCGCATATCCTTTAATGTATCGATTAGGCGAAGATTGTCCCGTTGATGTAATCCAATCGATGGCTCATCAAGAACATAGAGCACCCCCGTCAGTCGGGAACCGATTTGGGTTGCAAGTCGTATTCGCTGCGATTCACCGCCTGATAAGCTTCCCGAAGCTCGGGAAAGCGATAAATAATCTAATCCAACATTGGTAAGGAATCGCAATCGTGTAATTATTTCTTTAATAATCGATCTTGCGACTTCTTGATCACGCGGTGACAATTTAAGGCTTTGAAAAAACTCCGTCAGATGGATTACGCTCTTGATTGAAATTTCGTGAATATTGAGCCCTCCGACTTTAACCGATAATGCTTGTTCGGAGAGTCGTTTGCCTCCACAGCGTTCACAAAGGATGTCATTCATCATCATTTCAATCCACTCACGGACCAGTCTTGACGTTGTCTCAAGGTAACGTCGCTCCAAACTGGTGATGATGCCTTCAAACGTCCTTCGTTGGTTGTGTTCATAATCGCTGGATTTGGAAATATACTTATATTCGATTAGTTGATTAGTTCCATACAAAATGCTTTTTTGTTCATCTGGCGACCAATCTTTAAACGGTTTATTTATATCTATCCTCAAGGCTTTACAGGTTTGAATGACTTGTTGGAGATAAATCGATTCAAGATTAGCATATTTGTTAAAAACACCTTCCATGACCGACAATTCCGGTTTAGGAATTAGAATATTAACATCAATTTTTCGTTTAAACCCCAGTCCGGAGCATTCCGGACAAGCGCCATAAGGTGAATTAAAGGAAAACAATCGTGGTTCTAATTTAGTGACCTGAAACCCACAAAATGGGCAACTAAAATGCTCACTGAAGGTCATTTCCTCATTGTTGATTAAAGCAATGACCAGTCCTTCACCCAATTTCGATGCCGTCTCTAACGAATCATATAGTCGGGTTCTGATGCCTGGTTTGATGACAATCCGATCGATAATCGCGTCAATATCATACCTTTTGGTTTTTTCCATATCGAACTCTTCATCAAGTTCATGAAATTCCTTGTTAATTCTAATTCGTGTATATCCATTTTTACGAAGATCATTGATTACTTTTTCGTGCTCCCCTTTTTTTCCTCGAACGACGGGGGCTAAAATGATCACTTTAGCTTCGTTGTATTCAAGTATTTTATTGGTCATCTCTTGAATTGTCTGGCTGGTAATTTCGATGCCGTGCTCAGGACAGAAAGGTTTACCAATTCGAGCGTATAACAACCGGATATAATCATAGATTTCTGTTACCGTTCCCACTGTGGATCTGGGATTGTGGGATGTAGTTTTTTGGTCAATGGAAATTGCTGGAGATAGTCCTTCGATGGAATCAACATCCGGTTTTTCCATATTGCCTAAAAACTGTCGGGCATAAGCCGACAGCGATTCAACATACCGTCGTCGACCTTCTTCATAAATGGTATCGAAGGCTAGACTGGTTTTCCCTGATCCGGAAACGCCGGTCATGACGATTAATTTATTTTTTGGCAACGTGATATCAATCGACTTAAGATTGTTTTCCCGTGCCCCTTTAATAATAATTTGATCATTCATGCAAAATCACCTGCTTTGTCTATCTTCCCGCGTTAAAGGTTTTTTCGATACGAATCGGTTTGTCTAAACTGTTTGTTTAATCATCAATTCAAAATCGGTCTCATCAATGATTTTGATACCGAGTTCGATACCTTTATTAAGTTTACTGCCCGCATCTACTCCCGCGAGAATAAAATCGGTTTTTCTCGAAACCGCTGACGATACTTTTCCGCCCATTTGTTCAATGATTGTTTGCGCTTCGTTTCTTCCATAATTTGCAAGTGCTCCGGTTAAAACTAAGGTTTTTCCGGTAAACGGGGTCTCTTTTATCGTTTTATCAGCCGTATAAGTCATTTTCAATCCATAAGCGGCGAGTTTATTCAGGCGTTCACGGTTTTCAGCATCTTGAAAATAACTGACGATACTTTGAGCAATCACTTCACCGATATCGTTAGTTCGTAATAATTCTTCGGCTGTAACTGCCAAAAGCAGATCCATGGTTGAAAATTTTTCCGCAATGATTTTCGCTACTTTAGCGCCGACATGTCGAATTCCCAATCCAAATAATAGTTTGTCAAGATTATGTTGTTTTGATGCTTCGATACTATCGATTAAATTGGAAATGCTTTTCAGCCCAAAACCCGCTTTAATAATCAATTCCTGAACCCGATCTTTCAAAGTAAAGATATCGGCGATGTCAGATAAAAATCCATCATTATAAAAATCAATCACCGCTTTCTCGCCAAGACCATCAATATCATAAGCTTCACGCGAAGCGAAATGGATTAATCCTTCGATTTTTTTTGCGTCGCAATTCGCGTTTAAACAATAATAATCCGCTTCATTTTGCTTTCGAACCAAACTTTGTCCACATTTGGGGCATTTATCAATCATTTGAAATTTGATTTCTTTGCCCGTCCGTCGTTCAAATAAGCATCTAACAACTTCCGGAATAATCTCGGCAGCTTTCCGAATCACGACGTAATCCCCGATCCGAATATCTTTCTCTACACAATAATCTTCATTATGAAGCGTTGCTCGGGAGACCACCGATCCTGAGATTAAGACCGGATCCATTTCCGCTACTGGAGTGATGACTCCGGTTCTCCCGACTTGAAAAGTGATCCCATTTAAATGGGTGATTGTCTCCTCGGGCGCAAATTTATAAGCTGTTGCCCATTTAGGGGATTTAGCGGTATAACCGATTCGATCATAATACTTATATTCATTGACTTTAATGACTACTCCATCAATTTCATAACTGAGGTTATGCCGAATTACGTCAATTTTGGTAATATAATTCCAAACGTCATCAATTGTTTGACAACGTTTGGATTCAGGATTAATCTTAAAATTCAAGGCTTTCATTTTTTGCAAGGCGTCCCAATGATTATCGACACTTTTACGATCCATCATGTAGTAGAGAAACGCGTCAAGCTTGCGTTTTCCAACGATTTTTGAATCAAGTTGACGAATCGATCCGGCCGCAGCGTTTCGAGGGTTTTTAAATGATTCAAGGCCCAAAGCTTGTTGTTCGATATTCAAGGCAGAAAACGCTTTTTTACTCATGAAAATCTCACCACGAACCTCTAAAGATTCAAGCCGCTGAATTGATAACGGTATTGAAGGAATTGTTTTGACATTTTCGGTAATGTCCTCGCCAACGACACCGTCGCCGCGGGTGGTCCCGCGGATGAGAAAGCCATTATCATACAAAAGCGATACCGATAATCCATCAATTTTCACTTCAGCCACATACGAAAAATCCGTGCCGATTTCCTTTTTAATTCGTTGATCAAAATCGCGAACATCCTCTTCGTTGTATACATTGGTCAAAGACATCATCGGCGATGAGTGTGCTACCTTAAGAAATTTTTCCACCACTTGCCCGCCAACGCGTTTTGTGGGCGAATCAATTGTCGCAAATTCAGGAAACGCTTTTTCTAACGCAATCAATTCATTCATCAGCAAATCAAATTCTTGATCAGTGACGCTTGGATTGTCTAAAACATAATATTCATAATTATACTTATCAATCATCATTTTGAGTTCATTGATTTTTTTTAAGGAATCCATCATGATTTTCACCTACACTTTTTTTATACTCGGATGATCTTTCATAAGTATCTTGATTCCCACCGGGGCTTTGAAAGCAATCGTTGCCCGGGCTTGATCAATCATCACTATAATTCCTTCGCCAAATACCTGATGGCTTACTTTATCGCCGATAACCAGTTCAATTTGCGTTGGCACATATCCCAATGGTGCTGCGGGAACCGGTTTCGAAGCGACTTCAGCACTATCCCAAGCCGCAAATTTCTTGCGCGGTTTCGCCAGTCCCATATGCTCAATAAGCAATTCATCAATTTCAGAAATAAATTCAGAGTCGAGATTTTCTTGATAATGTCCATACATGAATCTGCTCTTGGCGTTAGTAATAACCACTTGATCTTTTGCCCTAGTCAAAGCGACATAAAATAAGCGACGTTCTTCTTCAATGTCGGTTTGTTCCATCAAACTTTGATTTGAAGGAAAGAGCGTTTGTTCAAAACAAGTTAGAAAAACTAGTCGAAATTCTAATCCTTTTGCGGAGTGCATTGTCATTAAGCTAACGTAGTCTTCATCGTTTAATGCCGCTTCGGCTTCTTCGCGAAGCGCCAGTTCGGTTAAAATCTGGATTAATTTTTCAGTGTTAGATACTGATGGATCATATTCTTTAATTTTTTCTAAAATAACGGTTTTAAATTCATTAAGATTGTCAATCCGTCGCTCCGCCTCTAATTGTTTTTCTCCTTGGATTCCATCGGCTTTTAACATTCCGAGATAACCAGACTTTTCCAAAAGGTTATCATATGTAACAAGCAAATTAACGGTTTCAATATTGTCGTGAAGTTCGTCAACAATTTTCTTAAAAACTTTTAGTCGCTCCATGGTCGCTTTTGAAAATAAGTCAACATCGGCTTCAATTACATCCATCAACTTTAAATTGTGTTCTTTGGCATACTCAGTCATTCGCTCAAACGTCATCTCACCAATTCCGCGTCTCGGTTCGTTATAAACACGGGAAAAAGCATAATCGTCTCCGCGATTAACCAGCAAATGTAAATAGGCAATGATATCTTTGATTTCCTTGCGTTTATAAAAAGAAATGTTCCCAATGACTTTATGGGGAATATTGTACTTTAATAAGATATCCTCGAATTTACGACTCATTGCATTATTTCGATAAAAAATAGCTATATCCCGAAACGGAAATCCCGCTTTTGAGAGTTGTTTGATTTTATTGTAAATGAAGTATGCCTCTTCATCATCGCTTTCTGCTTTGAAATGGATAATTTTATCGCCGGTCCCGAGGGTACTAAAAAGGTCTTTGGGAATCCGATTGCGATTGTGTTTAATGACGGCATTTGCGGCGTCGAGAATCGTTGTTTTGGATCGGTAATTTTGATTAAGAATGATTTTCTGATGCTCCGGAAAATCGGTCATAAATTTTTTAATGTTTTGAATATTAGCTCCCCGAAAGGCATAGATGCTTTGATCTTCGTCCCCGACAATAAACAGATTTCGATGCTTCTTTGCAAGCAAATAAACAATCTCATATTGGAGATCGTTTGTATCTTGAAATTCATCGACAAGAATATATTGGAACCAGTCTTGATACTTCTCTAAAACAACAGGGAACTGCCGAAATAGATGCAACACCAAGACTAACAAGTCTTGAAAATCAACAAGGTTATTATCCTTAAGAAATTTCTGGTATTCATCAAAAATAATGTTAAGCATGTCCCGAGGAATCATATGGTTTAATGTCAAGATGTTCTCGTCGGCCTTAGCCGCCTCAATCAAATTGGCAATCGCTTTCGGTGAAAATTTCTTCACATCGTAATCAAGTTTTTTCATAATCGTTTTAACCACAACGATGGAATCGTCATCGTCAATGATTTGAAAATCATGGCCATATCCTAAATGGCTAATATCGTAACGAAGAATTTTCGCTCCCATAGCGTGAAATGTTGACAACCATATTCCCGTGAGAGGTTGATCAATAAGCCGGAAGATTCGGTTTCGCATTTCCTCGGCCGCTCGGTTAGTAAATGTTATCGCCAGGATCCGATTAGAGGGAACGCCGATTTCATCAACGAGATATGCAACCCGATTAGTGAGAACTCGGGTTTTTCCCGATCCCGCACCGGCGACTGCCATAACTGGACCATTGACGATTTTAACCGCTTTAACTTGTTGATCATTCAATTTATCGAAAATGATATTTCCCACGGTAATCACCTGTATATATTATACCATAATTGACCCAGTTTTTCTCGCTTTATACCAAATATTATTGACGTTTTTTAAGATAATATTATCAAATTAAAACAATGAAAAAGTCGTCTTCATTTTGATGTGATTTTCCAAACGAACGCCGGCATATATATAAAAAGCACGGTTCATAAAAAGGGAAAACATCAATTGAGCGACGACTTTAAGTTAATTGTTTTATTTGAAACTTGATTTAAGTCCGACGGTCCGATTAAAAACTAAAGCCTCTGGAAGAGAATCATAATCAACCGTGAAATAACCTGTACGGATAAATTGGAATTGGGTGCCAATTTTAACGCCCTTTACTGAGGGTTCTACAAAACCTTTAACAACGTTTAAGGAGTTGGGATTTAACCGATCCAGTACCGGTCGGTCATTATCGGAGTCAACCATTAATGGTTCAAATAGATTGAAAGAAGTAATAATTGCTGTCGAGGCTTCAACAAAATGGATGTTCCCGTTTGGTTTTCGTTCAGTAAAACCGGTTCCCGACTTAGTCAAAGGATCATATGTACAATGAATCTCTTTGAGAGAACCGTCATCATTATGAACCACGCTTACGCACTTAACAAAATACGTATGCATCAAACGCACTTCTAATCCAATTGCCAAGCGCTTCCAATGTTTTTCCGGAGTTGTTTCGGTGAAATCTTCGGATTCGATGTATACTTCGTTTCCAAAAGCAATCTTCCGAGTGCCTAACGCTTCGTTTTCACTATTATTTGGGGCATCGAACCATTCAATTTGCCCTTTTGGGTAATTGTCAATTACGACTTTTAATGGGTGAATGACGGCGTTAACGCGATTAACTTTCAAGC
The DNA here is from genome assembly GCA_028707415.1 of Candidatus Izemoplasmatales bacterium. Taxonomy (GTDB): domain Bacteria; phylum Bacillota_I; class Bacilli_A; order Izemoplasmatales; family Hujiaoplasmataceae; genus JAKLGB01. The sequence continues at coordinate 9,373 of JAQWBC010000002.1, read as the reverse complement.
GCAAATCATCGCGAAGACTGTTTTCCAGCATTTCGATTGATGCCGTGGAATTGATACGGGATAAACCTGTTCCTAACACGAAGTTACGAATCGCGCTTGGGGTATATCCAAGTCGACGAAAGCCGGCCAATGTTGGCATCCGTGGGTCATCATATCCCCTAACAGCACCCGAATCAACAAGTTGTTTCAAATATCGTTTCGACATTATCGTATTGGGGATGTTTAAGCGCCCAAATTCATATTGATGGGGGACGTGCGGCATTTCACATTTTTCAACGAACCAATCATAGAGAATTCGATGGTCAACATACTCAAGCGAACATAAGGAATGAGTAATTCCTTCGATTGCGTCTTGAAGTGGGTGAGCAAAATCATACATCGGATATATGCACCATTTATCCTGAGTATTATGATGGGTGATGTGCAAAATCCGGTATATGACGGGGTCACGCATATTGATATTAGGACTGCTCATGTCAATTTTTGCCCGCAGAGTTTTTTCGCTGTCAGCATATTTCCCGTCGCGCATCGCTTGAAAAAGTTGCAGATTATCCGCTATTGATCGCTTGCGATTGGGCGATTCGACACCCGACTCAGTCAAAGTACCCCGGAGCCTTGATACGTCTTCTGGTGAAGAATCATCGACGTACGCCAACCCTTTATTGATTAACAAAATAGCTCGTTTATATGTTTCTTCGAAATAGTCCGAACCAAAGAAAATGTTTTTAGGGGTATATCCAAGCCATTTAATGTCTTCTTTAATGGCTTCCACAAACATCGCATCTTCTTTGACAGGATTAGTATCATCAAAACGGAGATTGGTTGATCCGCCAAACATTTTTGCTAATTCAAAATTAGTGATAATCGCGCGAGCATGGCCAATATGCAAATAAGCGTTTGGTTCCGGAGGAAAACGCGTAATAACCGTTGTAGTTTTTCCTGAAGCCAAATCTTCCTCGATTATTGACTTTATGAAATTTGATTCCATTTCCATGTTTAACACCTCGCAATATAAATACTATTTTATACTAAGAATTTTATAATTCAAGCCGTGAATTTCCGTTTATCGTATAATCATCAGCTTTATTGCCCGTCTTATACTTAAAAAACCCAGCAACAGCGATCATCGCCGCATTATCAGTACAATACCCTAAGCTTGGGAAACAAACTGGAATATCGGTAATTTCACGGGAGATTTTACCACGCAAGCCTTTGTTAGCGGCGACCCCCCCCGCTACGATTATTTGTTTTACTTGATATTCTTTAGCCGCTGCTTTTGTTTTTTTTACCAAAACATCCGTGACAGCTTCTTGAAAACTAGCACAAAAATCAGCCAACTCAAACACTTCGTGACGTTGTGAAAGGTTATGATGCAGATTGATGACGTGTGATTTAAGCCCCGAGAAACTGAATTGATAATCTTTGGAATCAAACAACGGTCGCGGGAAATGATAAAGATCTTTTCCTTGTTGAGCTAGTTTGTCAACCATTGGTCCGCCCGGATAAGGCAAATCTAATACGCGAGCAACTTTATCATAGGCTTCTCCAACGGCATCATCAACGGTTTCCCCAATTTTTTTAAATTGATAATGTTTATCCATCAATATCAATTCCGTATGACCCCCAGAAACAACCAACGCCAAGCAAGGAAACACCAAATCGTGTTCAATATTATTCGCATAGATATGCCCAGCAATATGATGGATTCCAATAATCGGAATATCATAATTCATCGCCACGACCTTCGCTGCCGCGACCCCAACCAGTAACGACCCAATCAGCCCTGGGCCTTCCGTGACCGCCACCAAATCAATGTCCTTATATTGAATGCCAGCTTTTTTTATCGATTGATCAAAGACCAAACTGATGCCTTTAACATGTTCCCGAGACGCAATTTCAGGAACTACTCCGCCGTATTCCTTATGAATATCGATTTGACTTAATACAACATTAGCAAGAACTGTCTTTCCATCTTTGACGATGGCAACACTCGTTTCATCACAACTAGATTCGACTCCCATAACATACATCGTTAGTCACTCATTTCCTTAAATCAATATTTTTTAACATTAAAACAGCATCTTCACCATCGCTGTAATACTGTTTCCGAATTGCCACTTCATCAAACCCGTATTGCTGGTACATGGCTTTAGCCACAATATTAGAACCCCGAACTTCCAAAGTTAAAGTGCTAATATTTAACCGTTTGAGATATGTAAACACAAACTCCATCAGTTGTTTACCTAATCCTTGATGTTGGTATTCAGGAACGACATAAAGATTAAGAACGGAGGCTAACGGCCGATCAATCCACAACCCTACGTGTCCTAAAAACTCTTTAGTGGCTTTATCTTCCATCACAAAGAATTGCGAAAAAATATTTTGTTTCAATTCGCTTTCCAAAGTTTCTTCGCCTAACGATTGACCTAAAATCCGTCGATCATTGAAGACGATATTCGGAATATCGTTTTTTTTCATTTTGCGAATAATTGGGCTCATATTTTCCCTTTATTTCGTTCCGCTTCCGTAACTTGCAAATAATTTGGAACGAGTTCATGAATGTTTTTCACAAAAACCGTGAGCTTGCTACGTAATATCTTTTCCATATCTGGTTTGCCAATTATTACAATTTCGTCTGGTATCTCATGAGTCTGATCAAACTGCTCAACATTTACTAATATGTCGCTAATTGTCGCTTTCATGATGCCGTTTTCTTGACTGTAACAAGCAGTAAAAGCGTTTCCGCGTCGGGCATCAATTCTCGCCATAATTTTAGCTGCTGAACTTGAAGATGCTAAAAGCGCCAATGTAGAAACGGTCTTTACCGGAACGTTATTGAGATAACCAATCATCTTTGCGATTGTAACCCCAATGCGAACCCCGGTATAACTTCCCGGACCGATACCAACGATAACCTCGGTAATCTCTTTCAAAGCGATTTGCGCTTTTTTTAATAACTCGTCGAGTTTGGGCATAACTGTCACTGCATGATTACGCACATCATTTTGATAAGTATATCCGACCTCAATGCCGTCGATTAACAATGACAGAAATACGTAATCAGTTGCGGTATCAATGACTAAGATCTTTGATGATTTCAGCATATACGCCGCCCCCTTTGATGGTGATTTCCCGATCAGTTTCCGACAATGCTTTAATATCCATAGAAAACATTGTTTCCGGTAACATTCTTTTAATGTATTCATACCACTCAATTACAGCAACACCATCTCCATAAATGAATTCATCGAGCTCGTAATCATATCCAATCTTCTCAAGTCGGTAAACGTCCATATGATAGAGCGGCAAATGATTTTGGTATATTTTCAGAATCGTAAAAGTCGGCGAATTAACAACTGCTTTAATTCCCATATGTTTTGCCAAATATTGAGTAAATGTCGTTTTTCCACTGCCCAAATCCCCGCCCATTCCCAAAACAAACCCCGGGAATAAGTGTTTGGCTATTTTGGAAGCAAGCTTTTCCATTTCTAATAAATTATGAATTTTTAGCGTTATTTCCATATTAACACCTACGTATTATTATCTATTTCAAATTATACCATAATATCAATTTTTTCATTTTAAAATCATCTGTGATTCTCGCGTTATCCCACTATAATTAATGTAATTTTTGTGAAGACATAGTTTTTTTTTCCTGTTGTGGTATAATATCGATAAGGAGTATAGCGACAGCCATTCTTTCGATAAACGTTGCTATAAAAGTGACTTTCGATGTTCTTAATCATTCACAATCCATTATCAAATAATCGCAAATCCAAACATACGACCCACAGAATTGTCCGCTTCTTTCAAAAAAATAATGTTCCTTTTTATCTGCGTTCAACATTAAAAATCGAAAATCTTCACGACTTTTTACAAACCAATCCGACAATCACCGATATTCTCCACTGTGGTGGTGATGGCTCAATTAATTATCTGATTAATAGCGTTGATTTAAAAACCATCCCGCAAAATATCTATTTAGCTCAAAGTGGCTCGGGAAACGATTTTTTAAGAACCTTGAAGCAAATCGAAAAAGGAATGATTTCCATCGGTAATGCCACCACTGATGTCAAAACAGTAAAGTTTATCAATGGCTGTGGTATCGGTGTTGACGCTTCAGTTTGTTACTACGTTAACAAAGATACCAAAAAGAACAAAATGTCGTATTTTGTGAACGCCTTCCGAGCAATGTCTAAATTCAAACCCGTTAATATGATTGTTACTATTGATGGCATTATTCATAACTATGATAAAGCTTATTTCTGTGCCGTTCAAAACGGAAAATATTTTGGCGGCGGCATGAAAGTGACCCCCAATGCCGATCCAACATCTGAAGAATATCAAATTTGCGTTGCTCACGGACTGTCCAGAAATCTCTTGTCTTTGCTTTTCATGACAATTTACTCGGGATTACATACCAAAATCAAAAAATATGTTGATATCTTTACTGGGAAAGACATCTCAATAAAGGTTAGCGAAAAATGTTATTTTCAAGCTGATGGCGAGGTCTTGGAAGACGTTAGTGAAGTGCACGTAATAAGAAGTGAAAGCCGTGAATTTACCGCTTTCGATCGGCCAACCGTCAAAAGAATCTTTAGCAATAAAATCTAAATTTGAGTTTAAAAAATGGATAATTGAGATTATCCGTTTTTTTTATTTTTTTAATTTTATTTCAAGTTCGTCCTTCAATGATTCATATCCAGGCTTTCCCAACAAAGCGAACATGTTTTTCTTGTAAGTTTCTACTCCCGGCTGATCAAACGGGTTAACCCCTAAGACATATCCGCTGATTCCACACGCCAATTCAAAGAAATATGTTAAATACCCAAAACTATAAGCACTAATCTCTGGAACAGAAAGAATAAGGTTGGGAACGCCGCCCGCTTCATGGGCAATCAATGTGCCTTCAAAAGCCCGCTTGTTAACGAAATCAACCGTTTTGCCAGCCAGATAATTGAGTCCATCAGTGTTTTGTTTTTCTGCCTCAATGACGAATTCTTGATTGGGAATTTCAATGTTCAATACCGTTTCAAACATAATTCTTTTTCCATCTTGAATATATTGACCAAGCGAATGAAGATCGGTGCTGAAAGAAGCACTCGCAACAAAAAGCCCTTGATGCTCTTTGCCTTCAGATTCACCAAAAAGCTGTTTCCACCATTCAGAGAAAAATGCAAGTTTTGGTTCGTAATTGATTAGCATTTCTACTGATTTGCCTTCACGATATAACAAATTCCTTATTGCCGCATACAGATAAGCGTCGTTCTTGTGAATGTCACTGGATTTATAGTTTTTTCTTGCCGCATTAGCTCCTTGCATCATCTTTTTAATATTGATTCCCGCCGCAGCAATCGGTAATAATCCAACTGCTGTCAGCACGCTAAAGCGACCTCCAATATCATCAGGAACGTTAAAGGTCTCATAATGTTGTTCATCGGCCAGTTTTCTGAGTGCGCCTTTCGTTTTATCGGTCGTTACGTAAATTCGCTCCGCGGCTTCTTTAATTCCATGTTTGTCTTCTAAAAGTTTTTTAAAGACCCGGAATGCAATTGCTGGTTCCGTCGTCGTTCCCGATTTGGAAATAATATTTATTGCAAATGATTTATCTTTGACGTATTCAACAAGCTCGTGCAAGTATGTCGAAGACATCTGCTGACCGGCGAAAATAATCTCGATTTTTTTCTTGATTTGAAAATATGGAGTTAACATCTCAATTGCAGCTTTAGCGCCGAGATAAGATCCCCCGATACCAATAACAATCAAAATCTTTGCTTGTTTTCGAATTTTTCTCGCCGCTTGCAAGATGCGCTTGAACTCATCCCGATCATACTGATTTGGCAAATCCATCCAACCTATATACTCGTAACCTTTACCGGTTTTATTATGGAGATTCTGACTGGCAAGGGTAATTTCTTTTTGCATATCGCTGATTTTTTTGTTATCAAAAAAATTTAGGGTATGAGTAATATCTAAATGTAAATATTTTTCCATATTCTTTCCTCCTGATCAACGCCATAATTATATCACGATTTTTACTGAATAAAAAGTCGCCAAGCTAAGACGATTTTCGTCATATACTTGGCGGCAGCACGTAAATGTTGATTTATCACCCAAAAAGACTCGAAACGCCCTGATCGTCGATGATATTTATAATGCCTTGACCTAACAATTTCGCAATCGATAATTGAACAAGTTTACTAAATTTTTTCTCTTCCGGAAGGAAAACCGTGTTGGTACAAATCATTTCCACGATTGGTGAATTCATGATCCGTTCTGGGGCTTGGCCAGACAGTAATGGGTGTGTACATGCGGCATAAATATCCTTCGCCCCGGCAGCCTTCAAGGCGACACTTGCGGCTGAAATTGACCCACCAGTGTCAATCATATCGTCAATGATGATACAATTCATCCCTTTGACTTGACCAATAATGTTCATTACTTCAGCGATGTTTGGTTCTGGTCGTGTTTTATCAATAATGGCAATTTGTGCTCCCAACACGTTAGCAAGCGATCTAGCTCTCGCGACACCGCCGTGATCTGGAGAAACAACACAAATGTTTTTAATGTTTTTTTGTTTCACGTATTCAGCAATAATCGGGAGTGCTCGAAAATTATCGATCGGGATATTGAAAAAGCCTTGAATCTGAGCGGCATGCAAATCCATACAGATAACTCTAGTGGCGCCAGCCGTCTGAATGAGATCAGCTATGAGTTTAGCTGAAATCGGTTGCCGGGCTTTAGCCTTTCGATCTTGTCTTGAATATCCATAATATGGCATTACAATATTGATTTCTCGTGCAGAAGCGCGTTTTAATGCGTCCATCATAATGAGTAATTCCATTACATTTTCATTGACCGGACTACAGGTGGATTGGATAACAAACACTTTGTGTCCGCGAACCGTTTCTCTGATGTCGATGTTGATTTCCCCATCGGCAAAGCGAAATACTTCGCAATCACTCAAAGGAATTCCGATATAGTCGGCAATTTCTTGAGCTAGCCTCACGTTGGAACTCAAAGCAAATATCTTGACTTTCGATCCATGAAAGATCGCCATCTTACCCCTCCGAAAATTCGTTATTAGTTTACCGTTAATATTATACACTAAACTAACCAAATAAAAAAGTGCCAACTCGCAAAAGTCGGCACTTTAGGGCTTAACTAAACAGATTCCGGTTTAACGATCGGTATTTTGTCGAAAGCTTCTAAAACCGCTTGTTCAATCATTGTTCGTGTCTCAGTATTGATTGGGTGGGCGACATCTTTGAATTCGCCGTTTGGCATTTTTCGGCTTGGCATGGCAACAAAGAGTCCGTCTTTCCCTTCAATGATTCTAAGCTCATGGACAACAAAACACCCATCGATTGTAATGGCTGCGATGCCTACTAGACGGTTTTCTCCGTTGACCCGTTTAGCGCGTACTTCAGTAACCAGCATATTTTCCCACCTCTTATTTTGATTATATCATGCAAAAAATCGTTTTAAAAGGTCTTTTATCGTGTTTTTTCGATAAAATTGTAAATATTTATTGAATATTTATCACTATACCGAGATAAATATTGCGAAATGTCCGCCGTGACTTCGGTTATTAGTTTGATGATTGTTGATCCGCTACCGGTCATCACAACCCCTTTTTGCCCGACATTATAAACTAACTCGGCTTTAATGTCACGAATTTTCGGATACTGTAAATATGTGATTTCTTCTAAACTGTTATGTAGTTGATCAACGATATCCATTGGTCGCTTTTGTTTGATGGCTTCAAGCAATGGCTTTATATCATAATTAATGAAGCCAATATCATCGCCACGGGAAAAAATTTCCTCAGTTGATACAAATATTTTTGGTTTGACAACAAGGACTTTATAGCATGATAAATCCACATCCAATTCCGTTACTTCATCGCCGATTCCTTTCACCAAAGCTACTGAATTTGATAAACAATAAGGGACATCGGCTCCGAAACGGACGGCAATCGCGGTCATGGTTGCCTTTGACAACCGCCATCCAAACAAATCATTGAGACCTTGGATTACCGCGGCTGCATCGGCAGAGTTTCCACCCAATCCGCCCCCGGGAGGAATGCGCTTATCGATTTTAATCGTAACTTTTTGCTTTGAATCGTAAGTATTAAGTAAATATCTAGCAGTTCTAATAAGTAAATTATCATTTGACAGAAAATAGGGGTCATTGGAATTAATTGTGATTTGTTGCGCCCCACCAATTTTAAAATAAAGATCGTCGGCCAAATCAATTCTGGCGTTGACCATTTCTAAATTATGATATCCATCCGCTCTTCGATTAACAACATTTAAAAACAAGTTGATTTTCGCGTATGCTTCGCGATGGATCTCTTTATCAATTATCGGCGTTTCTTTTATCATATTGCCCACTTATTTCACTTCCTTTTTCTTCACTTCTTATTTTGCCTTCATGTAATCAATCTGTCAATCAAGTTTTCAATCTTTTGCTTTACGAATTTCTTGATGAGCAATAAAGAAAACAACATTACTGAAAATTAATTTCAATAATGTCGTCGGCTTGAAACTTTTCCCATGTTGATAAAGTGATTTCTTTTTTCAAATAGTCAATTTTTTTGACTGATCCAAAGGTTTCTCGAATATAACCGTCTCGATAATAGCGAATTTCAATTTCGTTTTCCGTAACAATGGCTTCTTGTAATTTGTGATTCAAATCCTCATATGCATCATCACTTAAAGTTGGTCGATCTTTTTTTCCTAACCGATAACGCATTTCCTGTAGCATCGATGAATAACCGACAAGCGCATCATAGGCATTCCATTTTATGATGCCGCGATCATTATATAGTCTAGGCATGATGGCCACCAATCATTTCGTTACGCGCTTTGACCGTTGATGCCTTCATCTCCGACGATGTGCGTGTGACACTGTTACGCCCATATTTAAATTTAATTTCATCAATAGCCGAAAAAATTTGTTCTTCTTTAATAACTCGATTAATATCTTCAAAAAGATTTAATTGTCGTTCCGGCTGATCAGATAAATTTGTCACCGCCACATTAACCCGGCGTATCGGTTCGATTTCATATGATGTATTAAACAAATGCAAGCACGCTTTATAAATATCTGATTCATTAGCAGATGGCGTCGGCATTTTAATTTGCCGAGCAAACCCACCTCCAGAGTCTTTACTATATCCAATGGCTAAATAAACAGTCCCTGCACGTTTGCCGGCAAGACGTAGCCGACGACAGACATCATCAACTTGTTCTAAAATAATTTGATAAACATCCGGTTGATAATAATCTCGAAATAAGGTTTGACCAATGCCGTAACTTTTCGCTACTGGTTTAATTTTGTATTTATCTTTAATCATACTCATGTCGAT
>JAQWBC010000035.1 GCA_028707415.1 Candidatus Izemoplasmatales bacterium | reverse complement strand
GTCAACGCGATTGCTGATTTTGCTAAAAGTCAACACGCTGAAGTGATTGTCGGTCCCGATGCCAGAGGGTTCATTATCGGTTCAGCAGTTGCCTATGCGATGGGGTTAGGCTTCGTTCCCGTTCGTAAGCCGGGTAAACTGCCACAAGCAACGATAAAATATGATTATGACCTCGAATATGGCAAGAACACCCTTTGCATGCACAAAGACGGTGTCAAACCCGGACAAAGGGTCTTCATTGTTGATGACCTTCTAGCCACCGGTGGTACCATTGGTGCGACAGTGAAACTAATTGAAGCAGCCGGGGGAATCGTCGTTGGGCTTGGATTTATCATCGAATTAGTCGATTTAGAAGGAATAAAAAACCTCAAAGGGTATCCGATTAAAACTTTAATTAAATACTAGACCCCGGAAAGGGAAAATTACCCATGGAACGCGAAGAAATATTCCAATCGCTTTACAAATCAATATCGATGTATCTATCGCGACCCGAACACTTGGAGTTAATCCGAAAAGCGTTCGATTTTGCTTATGAAAAACACGGTGGTCAACTGCGTAAATCCGGAGATCCATACATTATGCATCCGATTAATGTCGCCATTACTTTGGCAGAATACCGAGTTGATCCCGTGACGATTGTTGCCGGGCTTCTTCACGATATTTTAGAGGATACCGAAGCGACATATGTGGAGGTTAAAACCATTTTTGGCGATGAAATCGCCGATATTGTCGAAGGCTTAACAAAATTGCATTTGTTACAATATGAAGGAACTAAGGCTTCAGAGCAAGTTAAAAACCATCAAAAAATGGTTTTGGCAATGGCTAAGGATATTCGGGTTATTTTAGTAAAACTCTCTGATCGGCTAAATAATATGCGCACGCTTTCGCACTTAGATCATGAACGGCAAATCCGAATTTCTCGGGAGACTCTTGATATTTTCGCTCCGATTGCCCATCGATTGGGTATGTATCGGTTGAAAGCTGAGCTCGAAGACATTGCTTTTAAGTACCTTTACCCCGAAGAATACGATGAAATCGCGCGCCAAATCAAAGATAAAAAAGGCTCACGCGAGGTTGATGTCGGCTTGATGCAAAAGGAATTGGAAGCATTATTACATAGCGAGGACCTCCATTTTTCGATTAACGGGCGAATTAAAAACATTTACTCCGTCTATCGGAAAATGCAGGTTAAGGGTCTTGAGTTTGAAGAAATTAATGATTTATTGGCTTTAAGGATTATTGTCGATTCGATTTCGGATTGTTATCGCGCAATTGGTATTGTCCATTCCAAATTTGTTCCCGTTCCGGGGCGTTTTAAAGATTATGTAGCGATGCCCAAACCCAATATGTACCAGTCGCTTCACACTACAGTTGTCTATCGTGGAAAAATCTATGAAATTCAAATCCGAACCCATGAGATGGACGAGATTGCCGAAAAAGGTGTTGCCGCTCACTGGGCATATCAAGAATCATACGGTTCATCCAGGAAAAATCTCGAAGATATCGTTTCATCGAAACTCCGGTGGTATTCTGAACTAATAAAATATACCGAAGAGTCCAATACCGATGAAGAAATTCTCAATATTTTTACCGATGACATCTTGAATGCCAATGTCTATGTGTTTACTCCCAAAGGCGATATTATCGATCTTTCCGCAGGGGCAACTCCCATTGATTTCGCTTTCCGGATTCATACCAACTTGGGCGAAAAAACCGTTGGGGCGATTGTCAACGGTAAAATTGTTCCTCTTGAGTATACTTTGAAAACCGGCGACGTTGTTGAAATTAGAACCAGTCAAAATGCGGTCGGCCCTAATGATAATTGGCTGAAAATAGCTAAAACATCGAACGCTCGGAGTAAAATAAAAAACTTTCTTAACCGGCAACGACGTGACTATTTAATTGAAAAAGGCCTTAAAGAGTATGAAACGGAATTAGCCGCTAAACATCTGAAAATTGAATTAACCGATAAAATCTGTAAAGACTTGTTTGAAGCTAAAGGCATCCGATCAATTGATGATATGTATTACGAGATTGGTAAGAATATCTTATCCCCAATCGCAGCCATTAATCAATTGACGGGCAAAGAGACTCTTTCCGAAGAAGAACTGATTGAAAGCATTAATCGGACTCCGGAAATGAAGAAATCCGGTAAATTGAGAACGCTGCACAATGACATCAATGTCATCGTTGAGGGCTTAACCAATCCGAGTGTTAAGTTAGCGCGATGTTGTTCGCCCGTTCTCGGGGACGATATTGTTGGGTTTGTCACCAAAGGCACTGGTATCGCCGTTCATCGTCGGGAATGCAAAAACGTTAATAGTTTTGAACCTGAACGATTGATTGATGTTTTTTGGGGCACCAACATGCTCAAAAAATATGAAACAAACCTGAAGATTATGGTTTCTAATCGCGATAATATTTTAGCGGAAATCATTAATGTTGCGACCGCCAACAAAGCAAAGATTAATCTTGTTTCCGCTCAAGCAAATCGCTTGCGCGATGCCAACATTCGCTTGCGGATGGAGATTGGTAATCTAATGGAACTTGACCAAATCATTGTTAATCTTCAAAAGATACGAGGTGTGTTCTCCATCGAGAGGGTGATCAAATGAGAATTATCGTCCAAAAAGCTATCAATGCGACCGTAACGGTCGCCAACGAGATTACGGGTCATATCGATCAAGGCTATGTCTTACTCATTGGTTTCACACCAAAGGATACTCTTCCCGACTTAGAGTATTTAGCCCACAAAGTTGCTAATTTAAGAATTTATCCGGATGCAACCGGTAAAATGAACGATACCATCAAAACGGCTAAAGGTGCTATCTTATCCATCTCTCAGTTCACTGTCTATGGAGACGTATCTGATGGTAATCGGCCGAGTTTTACGCAAGCGGCAAACAAAGACATCGCTGAGCCTTTATTTGAATGTTTTAACGACATTTTGCGAAAAAAATATGGGTTAACAGTCGAAACCGGAAAATTTGGCGCCCATATGGGTGTGAATTTCACTAATGATGGCCCGGTTACCTTGATTTTGGAAAGTAAAAAGACGACATCATAATAAGTAAATGTAATTGACTTACACGCTAATAAATACTATAATTGTGTTTAGATATTCAAAACAGTTACTAAAGTGGAGGAATTATAGATGGAAAAGAAACTAGTAATTTTTGAAAAAATAAAAACCATCATTATCACCGAGTTAGGCGTAAAACCCGAGAAAGTTGTTTTAGAAGCCTGTCTCGCCGATGATTTTGGCGCTGATTCACTTGATGCTCTCGAATTGTTCAATCAAATCGAAAGTGAATTTTTAGTTTCAATTTCTGATGAAGCTGCCACTAAAATGCACACCGTAAACGACATGGTCGAATACGTAGCTGATCATATTAATCCCAAATATTTTGAATAACAACCAATAGAGCGTTACCAAAACCTCTTAATTGTGGGATATCGTCCTTTTTTAGAGGACGATTTTTTCTTAAAAGGAGCGATATAATGATTACAAAGGTTAAAGGAACATATGACATTTTGCCTTCCGAAACCCGAAAGTGGCAAGAATTAGAAGCCGTTATCTTTCAAGTTTCACGTCTCTACAATTTTAAAGAAATTCGGACGCCAATTTTTGAAGCTTCCGAATTATTTCATCGCTCAGTGGGTGAAGCTTCCGATATCGTCAAAAAAGAAACTTATGATTTTTCTGATCGGGGTGATCGTTTAATTACTCTACGTCCCGAAGGAACCGCGGCGATAGTGAGAAGTGTTATTGAAAACAAACTATATGCCGACCCTATTCAACCGCAAAAGCTTTATTATGTGGGACCGATGTTTCGATATGAACGACCACAGAAAGGCCGCCAACGCCAATTTCATCAGTTTGGTGCCGAAGCTTTAGGATCATATTCGCCAGCTCTCGATGCCGAAGTGATAGCGTATGCCATTACTTTGTTAAAGGCATTACGGATTCCCAATGTCAGCGTTAAAATCAATTCTCTGGGTGACTCAGATAGTAAAGCCGCTTACCGTACGGAACTTTTGCAGTATCTAAAACCCAAAATCAGTGAATTATGTCCCGATTGTCAAGCACGTTTTAAAGTCAATCCGCTTCGCGTTCTTGATTGTAAAATCGACAAGGACTCACCAATTTTAGTAAATGCTCCCAAACCGCTTGATTCATTATCACTCGTGGCTAAAACCCATTTTCAAGGTGTTTTATCGCGTTTGGACGCGATGGGAATTGCTTATGTGGTTGATAAGTCATTGGTCCGCGGTCTTGACTATTATACCCATACCGTTTTTGAATTTGAAGCTGACTTACCAACTCTTGGAGCCCAAGCAACCCTGGGTGGAGGCGGTCGTTATAACGATTTAGTAAAAAGTTTGGACGGACCGGATTATCCCGCCGTTGGGTTCGCTTTTGGTATAGAAAGATTATTATTGGCACTTGAAAGCGGCGAGAAAGCCCCCAAAGAAAATTATATTCATGCTTTTATGATCGTGCTTGGTGAGCGATCACAACCGAAAGCGGCAGAGCTGTTGATTGACTTACGTCATGGTGGGTTAATCGTTGATACTGACTTTTTAATGCGCCCACTCAAAACGCAATTTAAGCAAGCTGAACGCTTAAATGCAATGTATATTATCATCTTCGGTGACGATGAACTAAACAATGATGTCGTTAATGTTAAAAACGCTAAAACTGGCGTTCAAGAAACAATCAAAACCATTGATTTATATCAGTATATTGTAAAGGGAATTCAAAATCAAACATCAACGTGCAGTGGCCATTGTGATTCCTGCGAAGATGAGTGTTAAGTTTTTAATACAACTGTTTTTTTTGTTTTGACTATGATATAATAAAAAACGATAGGATGTGATTCGCGTGCGAAAAAAAACATTCTCGGATGAGTCATTGACCAAGGTCATCAAGATATTAGCCATCGTTTTGCTTACTTTGGTGATTTTTTTCATGGCCAGTCAGTTTTCGGAATTATGGGATTGGGTTTTTGACGCGCTAAAATCCGTTATCGTCCCTGTGGGACTTGGATATCTGATTGCCCTTATCGTTTTTCCATTAATCAAGTATTTGGAAAAAAAAGGAATTGGACCGCGGGGTTTGTCGCTAGCCATCGTCTTTGTCATTATGGCCGGCATCATCTTCGCCGCTTTCTACTTCCTAGTACCTATGATCATCAATGAAATCACTAACTTTTTCACTACCGATTTCGTGACGATTACTGATTATATAACCACTGACATGCGCGATGATTTCTTCTTGGGCACCGAAATATATGATCAAATCATGAATTACGTCACTGAAGCGGATCTCGTAAACAGCCTTCTTAATGATACGATACCATCCCTCATTACTTCCTTAACTAACGTGGCAATTCCGATTGTCACTACCATTTCGGTATTACCATTTATCTTACTTTATTACCTCCGTGACTATGAAATGATTGGCGAAAGGCTACGGGGCATTATTCCTCAAAAACACGAGAAGAATGCCGCTGAGCTTGGTAGTCGATTAAACCGTACGGTCGGGAAGTATCTTCAAGGTCAATTGATTTTAATGGTAGCGATTGGATCAGTCGCCACTATCGTCTATAAATTAATCGGTCTTAATTATTTTTATATCTTTGGCATCATCGTTGGAATTACGAATATCATTCCGTATTTTGGGGCGATCATCGCCGCGATTCCACCAATTATCTACGCTTTCGTCGCCAATGCCAACGGTTTTGGCCCTGGACCATTCTTAGTCTTGGGGGTTAATCTTGGTCTTCAGTTTATTGAGGGCAACATTTTCCAACCAATTATCATGGGTCATCAATTACAGATGCATCCGTTAATCATCATTTTATCGATTCTGTTTTTTGGATCATTGTTCGGGACTTTCGGCGTTGTTTTCGCCAGCCCGATTGCCGCATCTATTCGAGTCATCTATCAATTTAACAAAGAATTGAAACAGGCAAAAATGGATGTCGATGATACAAAAGGGGTCAGAGATACCTGATGATGACTCTAAAGAACAAGACCAAAATCTATTCGCAGTTCGAAATCAACGTTATTACGTTCTATGCGTCGATGATCATGATGCTGCCCATCATTTTGGTCGCGACATATGCTTTCGAACTCGATAAAATTATCAATATCAATTACTTTATTCTATGGCTTTTAGGCATTGTGGTTTTTACCACAATTGCGGGCACAATTTATTTAATCGTTAAGAAAGACCAATTAAAACGCCGCGTAAAACCCGACTATCATAGCGAATACTTTTATCTGATGTTCATCACTGCCTTTGGTGTTTTAGGTTTCTGTGTTTTGTACGATTACGCCGGAGGTAATCGGGCTTATATCGCTAATATTTTAGTAGTTTTATGTGCTTTATTAATTTATTTGTTATTACTGCTCGGACGAAAGTTCTTTAAGTTCGATTATATGAAAAAGAAATAGGGCTGCGTTTGCAGCCTTCTTTGTTAGGAGGGATCATGATGCGTTTTGCTCGATTAACCGCCTTGATTGGTAAAGAAGCTAGTATAAATCTATCTCACAAGACCGTCTTAGTCGCCGGTATCGGTGGTGTCGGTTCCTTTGCTCTTGAAGGGCTCGTCAGAAGCGGGATTGGTACTTTGATAATCATCGACAATGATGTTGTCGATATTACTAACATCAACCGGCAATTGATTGCCTTGGATTCAACGATTGGAATGAAAAAAATCGATGTTGCTCAAAAACGATTGCATGACATTAATCCGCTGGTGAAAGTGATTACTAAAGCGATTTTTATTGACGCAACGACGATTGACTCAGTTTTTGATCGATCAATTGATTTCGTTGTTGATGCCGTCGATAATATGATGGCTAAGTTACTGTTACTCCAAAAAGCCAGCGAACTAAAGATCCCGATTATTTCTGCTATGGGGTTTGGTAATAAAATGCATCCGGAATTAATCAAAATCACTACACTAAATAAAACATCTGTATGCCCATTAGCTAAAACGATGCGACAAAAGGTTAGAGCCCTGGAGTTACCGGACGATACTCCGGTTGTTTTTTCAACAGAATTGCCAATTTTACCCATTGATCCGTTAGTTAAAATCGGATCGTCAAGTACCGTCCCATCGACGGCAGGATTAATGATGGCATCATATGTGATAAATTCGTTTATTTGCCAAACAAGAGGGAGTCAGTTATGAAAAAAATCATCTTGGCTGGAGGTTGTTTTTGGGGTATTGAAGCTTACTTTTCTCGATTAAAAGGCGTTATTTCCACTAAAGTCGGCTATACTGATGGGGAAAAGGCTAATCCAACATATTCGGATGTTTGTAATGATTCCGGCCATGTTGAAGCTTGTTTAGTGGTGTATGATGAAACCATTATTCCCTTAGAAAAAATGCTCGAGCATTTTTTCCGAATTATTGATCCAACGCAAAAAAATCGCCAAGGATATGATGTTGGAATCCAATACCGAAATGCTATTTTTTACTTTGATGAAGTTGACGAAAAAATTATCTGGGAATATTTACGGAATGTTCAAAAAAAACACAAAAAACCTTTAGAAACTTATATAAAACTTGCTTCTCCATTTTATGATGCAGAAAACTATCATCAAAGTTATTTAGAGAATAACCCTACAGGATATTGCCACATAAACCTACAGCTCATTGCCCCTAATGAGAAAAAATAGGAGGAAGCCAAGTGTTAGAATATATCAGAATTAATCCCGAAATAGAAACAGCGATTGCTAAGGGTAAACCGGTTGTTGCTTTAGAGTCGACCATCATATCTCATGGTATGCCCTACCCCGAAAACGTTAAAACAGCACTCGAGTGCGAAGCCAAAGTTCGCGATTGTGGTTAATTTAATCATAAACTATCATAAAAACTCGCCTTTTTATTTGGTGAGCTTTATTAAATGATGTGACTTAAAGGAAAGGGGACCCAC
>JAQWBC010000034.1 GCA_028707415.1 Candidatus Izemoplasmatales bacterium | reverse complement strand
CTACAATGAGAAAGACTTCATCTTTAATTTCTTCAGGAAGTTCTACTCCTCTGTGTTGAAGACTTCTAACCCAACCAGCTACATCCATTCTATCAAATGCTTGAAGCTGATCCAGAATTATTTCCACGGACAGCAATGGCATCAACGGGAACAATGCTCGAAGCCTATGAAAAATATCGCGACGAAGGTTGCGACGAGGTTTTGTTCATTACTATCTCCAGCAAAATGAGCGGTATTTATGAAAACGCAATGATAGCTGCCAAAATGGTTGAAGGCGTTCACGTGACTGTTTTTGATTCTAAAACCGTTGGCTATTTAGAATGTAAGATGGCATTTACGGCTTGTGAGATGGCAGAAAAAGGAGCATCATTAGCGGATATTATGCAAGAATTGGAATTTATTCGCGATAATAATAAAATATATTTTGCCGTTGATAACCTAAAATATTTAGTTAAGAACGGTCGATTATCGAATGCTGCCGGTTTCTTCGCTGAAGTATTAAGAATCAAACCGTTGTTAGAAATCGACAAAGCTGGAGCTGTCGTTTCAATCGAGAAAATTCGGACTTTCCGCAAAGCATTAGAACGGGTTGTCGAGAAGTTTCTCGAAGAAACCGAAGGCAAAGAATACGAACCATTTATTATTCATGCTAATAACCCTGACGGCGTTAAGTTTGTGCGCGATACGGTTTTAGCGGCTCGACCCCAACTTGGTGAAATCAAAGAATATTTTTTAACTCCGGCTGTCGGCGCCCACTGTGGACCAAAAGCCATGACTGTTGGTTATGTTTTAAAAAAATAAATGAGGTGGGTTCATGATCAATAGCGATATCATCCGTGGCAACGTCGATGCGATCATATTGAAATTGCTGATGGAACAGGACATGTACGGTTATGAATTAGCCAATGTCATTAAAAACCGAACAAAGGATAAATTCACGATTAAGGAAGCCACTTTATATTCAGCCGTCACTAGACTTGAAGCTCGTGAACTGATTTCTTCATACATTGGAGAAAAAACTCGGGGTGGAAAACGACGTTATTATCGTATTACATCATTTGGCAAAGCATATTACGCCGAAATTATCAAGGATTGGCATTTATTGAATGAAATTATGGTCGCAATCCTCGGGAGTGACATTGGATGAATAAAATCAAAAAGTTTGTTACTAACCTATTAAAAGATTATTTTTCCGAGCAGGATAAAAAAGAATTGATTTCAATTATGACAACCAGTCTGGAAGAAAAAGTCGAAGATCTTGTGGAACAAGGCACTCCTGTAGATAAAGCTATTGAGCAATCAATCAACGAATTCGGATCCACAGATGATGTTTTGGAGGCTTTTCCTAAAAAAGACATAGATTATCAACAGAAAATTGTCAAGACGCGAAAACACCAGTTTTGGTATTCGATTTTGGGATACACCTTGATTGTCGGACTAGCGTTATTTTTCAATTTGACATTTATCGCGGTTTTTCGTTCCGTATATTGGTTTATTGTTGTTGCCATTGGCATGGTCTTTTGGCCGGGCACAATGTTTTTTCGATATCGAGAAGTAAAAAAATAGACTTCGAAAGAAGTCTTTTTTGTTGAAATAACGGCTGTTAAAATGATACAATATGACTAGGTGAAACAATGAAACTACGAAAAATTGTTTTCTTGGGCATTATGGTTGCGATCAGTATCGTAGTATCTATTGTCGAAGCACAAATTTCGACTTTTTTATTCATTATCCCGGGCGTCAAATTAGGATTAGCTAACATCGTTACTCTGGTAATTTTATATATTTATGGATGGAAAGATGCTTTATTTGTTTTGGTGCTGCGAATCGGATTAGTTGCCCTTTTATATTCTGCGATGCCAGCGCCACTCATGAGTTTTGCGGGGGGTATTTTAGCTTTTAGCGTGATGGTTATTTTTCAAAAAAGCAAACGATTTTCAATTATATCTGTTTCGGTTGCAGGAGCATTGTTTCATATGATTGGACAGATTGCGATGGCAATCATTATTTTAAAGACGGAAGCATTGCTTTACTATTTACCTTACATGATGGTTATTAGTGTTCCAACAGGGATTTTTACTGGATTGATTGCCAAGAAGATGACACATGTATTTGATAAAATGATTAATTTCGATGAAAAATAATTTTAAAAAAGCGAGTTCTAAATCAGGACTCGCTTTGGTTATTTAACAGTGATTAATGGTTTAAAGACGCCTGAACTGACTTCAATTTCTGATTCTTCAAGCCCAGAAGATAACTGAAAACTGCCATCAGCGAAATACCAAATAGCCTCGTAACCTGGTGTCGCATTAATAAGAGCTAGACCATCTAGATAAGTCATCAGAAACAAAGTAGTCGAATAGATGTCGCCTGAATCCCCACTTTCGCAGATGATAGTGACTGATAACAGAGCATCGGTCGGGCTGATTATCAGGTTGTTACCGTCATCAACGCTCAAAGTAATCTGATCACCACCGGGACGATAGGTCGAGGGATTAATAATGTGATGATAAACTATGTTATCTGTTTGTCCGACAAAGAAATTTTGATAGGAACCGCTGGTGACGACGGAAGACCCGGCCATGATTCGCAAGTAGGCATAATATGAAGAAAAGAGAGATGACGCAAACGATGGTTCGGTCATGGCAATATAGAAACTTCCATCTGCGCGATTAGGATTAGAGCCTCCGGCTTTAATATTGGAGTTTCCAGAGTTAAGAAGATAGACAATGCTTTGAGCATCGAGCATATCACAAATTACTTCGGATACATATCCTTTTCCAAAGCCACCAAGATCGATTCCCATTCCAGTTTTGGCAAAACTTATAGAGGAGTTCGTCACATCGAGGATAATGTCATCGGGATCAATATTGTAAGTCGCATCAATCAATTCAGTAGCAGGCAAAGGACATACCGAGTAATTAAAGTCTGATGTTGAGCAAGCAAAACTAGCTCTCGCATTATGCCAAAGTGATAAAACCGGGGATAGAGCGATATTAAACAACTGAACGTCACTTGAAGCATCAGAAGTGATTTCGGATTCGACACGCAAGGCGAAAATTAGTGCGGAAAACAAATCTTCATCAATATTCTTTGTCCCGTAAACATCACCGTCGGGAATGCTAGAATCCCGATTAATCGTATAAATGTTTTCAATATCAGGATAGGTATGATATTTATCGAACAGACTATGATAGTGATCTAAAACGGAGTCTACGGAATTGAAAACAGTCAATATATCATATTCGGGGATTCCCGTATAATATAAAGTCAAAGAAATTGTGGTATTGAAATATGATGTCCATGACTTGGAACAAACATAGGCCCCCGAAATATTCAATGTGCAATAATTGTCATTGGGATTAACTAAAGATGGGTTAGTGGCGACAGTAGTTGACGTTTGCCCACAACCGACCATCGTCCATATCAGTGAACCTAATAGAAATGCAATCAAGCTTTTTTTCATGTCATCACCTTATGATAATTATAACAGAATATTGGAAATCAGTTAATTAGATGCATCAATAGTTGAATTGAGTTTTTACGAAAAATCGAGTATAATAAATATTGTATATTTAAATGAAAGGGGATCTTACCATCAAAAAAATCGACTATATCTTTATTGGTAGTCTGTTACTGATTGGCATTGGGCTATTAATCGGAATCAAATTGATAGAAGATTCCAAGGCCTCGGAAACAGCATTTGCCAAAGTGTTTTATAAAGATGAATTAATCTTGACAATTAACTTGCACGACCCATCGAAGTACATTGTCTATGATACTGAGTATCAAGATGAAATCATTATTACTTATGCCGCTTCAGGGTATTTTTATGTTCCCGGGACCACGACAATTACTGTTGATAATCTTGATAATAATATTGATGTTCCTCGCGTTAAATTATATGTCGATCGGAATAACGCAACAATTGAGGTCTTGTATCAGGAAAGTCCCCGTGATATCTGCGAGCTTCAAGGCCCAACAAATTCTAGTTTGAAACCGTTAATTTGCCTTCCAAACGAATTGGTCATCACCGTTGTCATTGAAAATATGGATTCCGAATTCATCCCAGATGGAGTGTTGTCATAATGGCCGACTATGTCTTTCCGATTTTAAGGATTGTGTTGTTTTTTGTTTCGACGCCTTTTGTGTTCCGGGCACTGCAAGCAGTCGATTTTTCTCGACTGTTTAAAGCCAACTCCAGTGAACAAATTCGCCTAATTGTCATGATTTTATCGGTGATTATGGGTTATTTCTTCATTGATGTACTAGTTTCACTTATTGAACATGTATATAGTATATTTTAATTAAAGATATCGAACTATGGAACGGATGATTTCGACTTGCTGGTCGGAAGCCATCCGTTTTTTGATTTCTTCAGAAATATGATTAGTCTTATCTTTTGGGCATAAAAACAGATATACAGCTTTTTCTGCATATGATTCATGAGTTAAATCCGCAACTGAACGCAAGTAAGAGCCGATAGCTCCTGAAGATTCAATCTCGATTTCTAAACGGCATTCATCGTAAATGGAAGGATTGGTTAAATTGGCTTTATCAACACAAATACGCACTGTTTTTGCATAAGCCCTAATTAATCCCCCAGCCCCTAGCTTGATACCGCCAAAATAGCGAACGACAACTGCTACTATGTCTGTTAGTTGCCTTTTTTTTAAAATTTCTAACATTGGCAAACCCGCTGTTTTTGCCGGTTCACCATCATCAATGGCTTTTTCTGCCACTTCGAAAGAAGACAGAATACAGGCAAAACAAACATGGGAAGCATCGTTGTGTTCCTCCCGGAGCTGATTTACAAAAGCAATTACTTCCGTCATTGTTTGTACGGGAGCCAAAAACCCGATGAATCGGGACTTGTTAATAAACCATTCAGATGTGACAATCTCACGGATGGAGTTCATAAAATCACCGCATTAATTATAGCATGTAACCATTGATTTTGATAGAATAAATGCCAATCCCATGTTATAATATGAACGGTGACTTATGTGAAAGATTATGTATCTTTAGGGAAAGAGCTACTTGCGATTCTTAATGATCACGGATATGACGCTTACTTTGTCGGCGGCTTCGTTCGTGATTTTTTGCTTGGCATCCCGATATCAGATATTGACATCGCATCGTCGGCAACTCCAGACCAAGTCATGGCTTTATTTGAAAACACGAAAGAAACCGGTTTGAAATTTGGTACAATTACCATTGTCTATCATGATTTTGCTTTTGAAGTAACAACGTTTAGATCCGATGGAAAATACCAAGATAATCGGCATCCAACCAATGTCATCTATTCTCAGACTTTAGCCGAGGATTTAGTCCGTCGTGATTTCACCATCAACGCTTTAGCGATGGATAAAGACGGAAAAATAATTGATTTTTGTGAAGGAATAAACGATATTAAGCAAAAACGCATCCGGGCAGTAGGCAATCCTGATGTCCGTTTTAAAGAAGATGCACTGAGAATATTAAGGGCATTTCGATTCGTGGCTAAACTGGATTTCCAAATCGAAGATAGCACATGGAAACACCTTGTTGCCAACTGTGGTTTGCTCAAAACCATTTCTGTAGAACGAATTATGCAAGAGATTAAATCAATCAATAATAATCCGTATTCAGCGAAAGCCTTTAAGTTAATGGATGCAGCCAATATTTCATTGGTTTTTCCCGACTTAACTAAAGGAATCGCCCTAATTGGATCATTGTCAAAAAACCCATTTAACCATTATCAATTCTATGCTCTTTGCTTTTATCTTAATGATGGTGAAATCGCTGATTACTGGCGCTTTTCCAACAAAGAGCACCTGATTATATCCAAGTTAATCAATTTGGTTACAGTGACCGAACATGAACATTTCCAAGTCGAATTAGTGTATGCTTACGGGGCCGATTTATGTCGATATGCTAATAGCATTCAAAAAATCCTTCGCTTGGGATTTGATGATGACGCTTTAATCCAAGAGATTGATAAAAATTTACCAATTCATAAAGTCTGTGACCTCAAATTCAAAGGTCAAGACATTATTACAACATCCAACATTAAGGATGCTAGGATTATTGGTGAGATTATCAGTGATTTAGTTTTGATGGTTATTAACAACCAGTTACCAAATGAATACCAAGCATTGCGAACATATGCTTTTGATTGGATTGCCAAGTTTGAGGGGAAAGCGGTAGCTCATGATAAATGATTATTTTTACCCTTATCTCGATGATTTTGATACGCTAACTCTTATTATACCAAATACTAATTATATTGCTGAAAACGAGTATTGGTTAATTGGTAATAACGAAAAGATCAATCTTTTTCTCAAAGAAAGCGATACTTTACCTTTTGAAAAAAAGTTAGTATTTTCATTTTCGGCTTTAATTCGTCTTGAAATGAGCTATTACATTGTTGATAAATACGAAAACAAAGGCGCATTGAAAACTGGCAAAATTGTCCGTACGAGTTGGTTTGATAGTATGTATGCGTATGATAGTACGGATTTAGGTGTTGTTTATTTGCCTACGGGTTCTGATTTCACCATCTGGGCACCAACCGCTCACCGGATTGCTTTGGAAATCATAAGTAAAGGCAACGAATCAATCACTTATGAGATGATTTACTTTGCTCAGGGAACGTGGAAGAATCATGTCGAGGGTAATCTTGAAGGTTCGAAGTACCGTTACTTTGTCGAAACAAACGGTCAAGAGCATACCGTTATCGACCCATATGCCATCGCCTGCTCGGCAAATGCCGAATATGGTTTCATCGTTGATTACACTAAATTTGTTCCAATGATTCACAAAACATCCTTTTCCGGTAATCTACTAGATGCGATTATATATGAAGTAAATGTCCGTGATTTTACAAGCGATAATCAAGTCCCTTTTCTAAACCGGAGTCGTTATAGTGGTCTAATCGAAAAAGGTGTTAAAACGCCAAAAGGTCATTGTGCTGGATTTGATTATCTTCGAGAATTAGGCATAACTCACATTCAATTGATGCCAATCTTTGATTTTGCGGGTGTTGATGAATTTCATCCCAAATTGCAATATAACTGGGGATATAATCCTAGGCAGATGATGATTCCATCAGGAGCATATGCCAATAACCCGAACGATCCATACTCTCGGATTAATGAATTACGGGCAACAATCGATGAATTTCATCGCGAAAATATCAATGTTGTCATGGATTTTGTCGGCAACCACTTGTTTGATCGAACAACTTCTAATCTGGAAAAGCTGGTTCCAGGATATGCCTTTCGTGTCGATGAACAGGGCATAGCTACTGATTATTCTGGATGTCTCAATGATCTTGCTACAGAAAGAAAAATGATTCATAAACTGGTTATTGACACGGTTTTATGGTGGGCTAAGACCTATAAAATCGATGGATTTCGCTTTGATTTGATGGGATTAATTGATATTGATACAATGAAGGAAATCCAGAAAAAACTATTGGAACTGAATCCGAAAATAATTGTCTATGGTGAAGGGTGGAAAATGCATCCTGGGAATTTAGCCAATCGATTAGCATCCGCGGATAACTTTGAAAAAATCGATACTATAGCTTTTTTCAACGACACTTTTCGGGATACAATTAAAGGTAGTTCCTTTGAATCTATGAATAAGGGCTTTTCGACCGGAAATGCATCAAACACAGATATCGTTAAAGAATTATTGTTAGGTAGCGCTAGGAATCATTTTAAGTATGCCAATCATTCGCAATCGATTAATTATATTGAATGTCATGATAATCAGACGTTTTTTGACAAAGCAATGGCCATCAATAATAATGAGCAATTTGTAAAAAAACAACAGAAACTTGCCAACTCCATCACGATTTTGGCGCAAGGAGTACCTTTTTTACATGCTGGCCAGGAATTTTATCGTACCAAACAAGGCATTCGAGATTCGTATTTATCTGGCGATAAGATCAATCAAATTCACTGGGCAAGGCTCGACGATAATTATGACGATATTTTATATTTAATGCATTTGATTGCCATTAGAAAAGCAAATCCTGGGTTTCATATTAAGTCGGTTCCACTTCTTATTC
This sequence comes from Candidatus Izemoplasmatales bacterium, assembly GCA_028707415.1. GTDB lineage: Bacteria > Bacillota_I > Bacilli_A > Izemoplasmatales > Hujiaoplasmataceae > JAKLGB01. The sequence continues at coordinate 93 of JAQWBC010000034.1, read as the reverse complement.
AAAATATTGAAGTTACCGTTCTGGAAACGAAAACGGTAATCTATTGGTTGAAACAAGATCAGTTGCAAATCATATTCAAACCCGAACCGATAA
>JAQWBC010000033.1 GCA_028707415.1 Candidatus Izemoplasmatales bacterium | reverse complement strand
GGCATCTTTGGTGAACCGGCTGGAACTACAGCTGTTGCTGGCGTAAAACAAGCTCTTCAAGCCGGCATTATAAAAAAAACAGATTCGGTCGTCATCATTATGACCGGAAACGGACTTAAAGATCCAGCTAACGCTGTAAAAGCGGCAGGATCTCCAGAAATCATGAAACCAAATTTACATGATTTTATCCAATATATGGAAAAAATAGACAAAGAGGTGTCAAAATGAACAAAATTCCATTTGGTCCAACATACGAAGAAATGCTTCACCCCGATACAATCGATAAATCGGTTCGCGCTCATGCCTTGGTTGCGAAAGAAGCCGACGAACTAGATCCTATCAATCTCTTCAATATTACCTGGAAAAACGAAAATAACGAAGTAAACAAAATTGTCTTACCCAAAGCTCTTACTGGCGTCGATGCTAATATCGTGGTGCTTTTGGGTAAGTATTTTCCATCGGGATCACACAAAGTGGGTCCGGCATACTCAACTTTAATTGAAGGCTGTATTGATGGCAATATCATTCCCGGAAAGCATACAATATTAGGACCTTCGACGGGTAACTTTGGTATCGGTGTTTCGTATATATGCAATTTAATGAAATATGACGCCATTGTCATTATGCCCGATAACATGTCCAAGGAACGCTATGAACGCATCAGAAAATATGGAGCGAAACTGGATTTAACTCCCGGAACGGAATCCGATGTAATCCTGACTTTACAAAGAACGTATGAACTTAAAAAGAATCCTTCCTATCGACCTTTGGCGCAATTTGAATTACTTCCAAATTATCGTTTCCATCGCCATGTAACTGGGGGAAGTGCTATTGAAGCTGTAAAAGGAATTGGCAACGGTCGAATCGCATGCTTTACATCAGCTCCGGGAAGCGCTGGAACTTTGGCGGCTGGAGATGCCATAAAAGCATATTTTCCAGAGGCGAAAGTTGCCGCGTTGGAACCTTATGAATGTTCAACTTTAATGAATGGTGGTCGTGGGCAGCACCGGATTGAAGGTATCGGCGACAAAATGTGTACGTTAATTCATAATGTGTTAAATACCGATTTTATTGTATTAATCAAAGATGACGATTCCGTTCGGGGTTTAAAAATTATTCACGATGGCGTTGATATTTTGGTAGAAAACGGCGTTGAAAGAATGATAGCGTTGGCAATGCGTGATTTATTTGGCGTATCAACAATTTGTAATATCATTGGTGCCATTAAAATGGCTAAATACTTGCATTTGGGAGCCGATGAAAACGTCGTTACCATCGCCACTGACGGATTTGATCGTTATGATAGTGTCATGGACAACTTACAACATCGGTATTTGGAATTAGAACCGTTTGTGTTGAAACGTTGGTTTATCGATATTTTCCGAAAAAACGGAACAGAAGACATTGCTGATTATCGATCTGAAGCCCAAAAAGCCAAATTGTTTGCGCAAAAAGAGAAAGACTGGCTTCCATTTGGCTATGCAAAAGAATATCTCGATTCTATGAAAAAAATGGGTTTTTGGGATGCTGAATACAATAAAATTCATCACTATGATGATTTGATTAAGAAATTAAGGTAAAGAGGTTAAATTATGAAAATATTAATGGAAGAAATCGTCAAAAAAGCGCAAATTTATCAAGCAGATATGACCCGTTTTTTGCGTGACATGATAAAAATTCCTTCGGAAAGTTGTCATGAAGAAGCAGTTATTAAATGCATCAAATCCGAAATGGAAAAAGTCGGTTTTGATAGCGTTGAAATTGATCCGATGGGAAATGTATTGGGCCGGATTGGTCATGGGAAGCATTTAATTGCAATGGATGCTCATATCGACACAGTTGGTATTGGCGAAATCAAACTATGGAATTTTGATCCATATATTGGTTACGAAGACGAGACGACAATTGGCGGGCGGGGCGGTTCCGATCAAGAAGGCGGAATGGCTTCGATGGTTTACGCTGGTAAAATCATCAAGGATTTACATTTAGAAGCGGATTATACACTGCTTGTGACGGGAACTGTCCAAGAAGAAGACTGCGATGGTCTATGTTGGCAATATATCATCGAACAAGATAAGATTCGACCGGAATTTGTCGTTATTACTGAACCGACATCGTGTCGTATTTATCGCGGCCATCGGGGAAGGATGGAAATTCAAGTTTCAACGTCTGGCGTTTCTTGTCATGGTAGTGCACCGGAGCGAGGAGAAAATGCTATCTTTAAGATGGCTCCAATTCTAATCGAACTTGAAGAATTGCACAATCATCTTGGTAACGATCCGTTTCTAGGAAAAGGTTCCTTGACGGTTTCGGAAGTCTTTTTCTCATCGCCATCGCGTTGTGCTGTCGCCGATGGATGCTCAATTTCGATTGATCGCCGCTTAACGGTGGGGGAAACCGCCGAAAGTTCAATTGCGGAGATCTTGGCATTGCCTTCAGTAAAAAAAGCTCGAGCAACTGTTAAAATGTATGACTATGCCCGTCCTGCATACACAGGATTGGTTTACCCGACTAAATCATATTTTCCCACCTGGGTTTTAGAAAAAGACCATCCGGCTTGTCAGACAGCTATTGAAAGCTATCGGCAATTATTTAAAAAGGAACCTATTGTCGATAAATGGACTTTTTCAACAAACGGCGTTTCAATTATGGGCCGATTTGGAATTCCTTGCATTGGCTTTGGACCAGGTCACGAAGAAGAAGCTCACGCTCCCAATGAAAAGACTTTTAAAGCCGATTTGGTGATGGCGGCAGCGATGTATGCAGCAATACCGATGATGTATCTTAAGCAAATTAACCAATATAAGGAGATTAAATAATGAAACCATTGTTTAAAGGCAAGCATTTTATCACTCTTGAAGAGTGGACTAAACCGGAAATTGATAAGTTGTTAGCGGTTTCTTTTTCTTTAAAAGACCGATTTCGCAATAATAAGCCAACGCCTTATCTGCGTGATAAGTCAATCTTTCTGATGTTTTTTGAACAATCAACAAGGACAAGAAATTCCATGGAATCGGGGATGGCTGAATTAGGTGGGCATGCGACCTACCTCGATACATCAACGATGCAACTAGCTCATGGAGAGAGCGCAAAAGACACCGCGACAATTTTGTCAAGCTATGGGCATGGTATTGCTTGTCGCAACTGTTTTTGGCAGATTGGTAATAAGTATCTTCGCGAAATGGCCGCTCACTCATCAGTTCCCATCATAAATCTGCAAGATGATTTATATCATCCAATGCAGGCTTTGGCTGATCTTATGACAATTCAAGAGGTTGTCCCCACCACACAGCATTTAAAGATCTCGATTATTTGGGCGTATGCGACAAGTCATAAAAAACCAATCAGCGTTCCTTTAAGTCAAATCTTGTTATTTCCAAGGTATGCGATGGACGTTACTTTGGCGTATCCAGAAGGATATGAACTTCCTGAATGGGCGATTGCGAAAGCCAAGCAGAATGCTATAGATAATGGGGGATCGTTTAAGATCACTCATAACATGGAAGAAGCCTTCACCGGCGCTGATGTTGTCATCCCGAAGAATTGGGGCAGTTGGGTTACAAACACATCTAAAGATGTTATCGATGATTTGCTTGAAAAAAACAGGGGATGGAAATGCACAGAAAAGATGATGGCATTAGCAAATCCCAATGTTTATTATATGCACGCACTACCAGCCGATCGTGGCAACGAAGTCGAAGATTCAGTTATTGACGGTCCGCATTCGATTATCTATCGAGAAGCGGAAAATCGACTGCATACTGCCAAAGCCGTTATGGCAATGACAATCGGAGATAAATAAAAAAAAATTAGCATCGGGGATTCCGATGCTTTTTTAATACAATTCTTTGTGACTTGATTGATATTCTTTAAATAATTTTAGACATTCATCACGATGATCTTCGGACATGGTTATAAGTGAAGTATTATTTAAACCCGAACGAAAGAAATCGTACATAAAGTCATCGCGGAAACCGATTTCATCAGCGTCTTTAGGACGACATCCATAAACGATGTTTTTGATGTTAGCCCAAAGAATAGCACCAAGGCACATTGGACATGGATATGCGGTGGTATATAATGTACATCCGGACAGATCATGAGAATTGATTGCCAAGCAAGCAGCACGAATGGCTTTGATTTCTGCGTGAGCTGTTGGGTCATGATCAGCTAAAACGGAATTTGAAGAAACTGCTAATATTTCCCCTTGAGAATCAACAATTGCTGCCCCAAAAGGACCGCCGATATTTTGATTCATGGTCACTCTAGCTTTGTCAATTGCCTTTTTCATTATCTCAAAACTAGTATCCGTAGTCTTTTTCATAAGTTTTTCTCCCCATCATCATTTTACTAAATAATGATTTAACGCTATATTATATCAAATCAAAGATTACTTGTATATTATATTGTCAAAATCATTGGTTATCATGTCGTAGATAATCAAAAAAATGTTTACTAAAAATCAGCTGGATTCCCTCGGGAAGCAGTTGACATTTTTAAATGCATACCGGTAATCGTGGGATTTATTACCGGTTTTTGATGTTTTTGTGAAGTGCTATTGAAACCAAATAATAACATAAACTCATCACAATTGATCAATATAATTAAGGCATCAAGATCAAATGATATATAAAAAAAATGACATCAATTATTTTGCCGAGGAATGAGGTTGTTCTATGAAAAAAACATTAATATTAATTGGCATATTCATATTTTCATTGGTATTAGTATCTTGTAACACGGGCTCGACAACATCAGCTATTAACACGCAAGATTTGACATTTGAAGCAGATGATACATCCGATGTTGTTACCGCCACAGACGGCATTATTTCGTTTGGAACGACAACGACTAGTGGCGATGAAGGAACAACGGCCACGATCACGATGACGACAGAAGCCGGTTCCTTCACAACGACAGCCGGAAGTGAAGAGGTTTACATCGATGGAGACGGAAATGTGATAATTAGCGGTTCAACAATCACTATTTCGACCGGTGGAACATACATGCTTACTGGGTATAGTGCAAATGTTCAAATCTTTATTAATGTCGCAGCTACGGAAAAAGTTACTTTAGTTTTAGATAATGCTGATTTGACATCACTTGATGGACCGGTTATCAACGCCGAGCAAAGCGATAAGTTAATCATCAACGTTGTGGATGGCACGATTAATATGCTATCCGACGCTTCATCTTCAACTTCAGAGATTAAATCGTGCATCTTCAGTAACGATGACATTACGATAAATGGTACGGGAACCTTAATTATCAATGCTAATTATAATAATGGAATCAACACCGATGATGATTTAAGAATAACTAACGGAAATATCACGATCAACGCTGCTAATAATTGTCTTAAGGCAAATGATAGTGTTCAAATCACAACAGCGACCTTAATCTTAAATGCGGACAATAATGCGATTCATGTCGAAAATACTGTTGATACTGCCAAAGGTAATATTATGATTGATAGTGGTACCATCACCATAAGTGCATATGGCGATGGCATGGATGCATCTAATACCATTACCATTACCGGAGGGTCATTTGATATCACTTCGGGAGTCGGTAATACTAACATCGCTACAACTAGCGCTAAAGGCTTGAAAGGGACGGTTGCTGTATTAATTGCTTCAGGGACTTTTGATATTGTTTCTAAAGATGATGCGATTCATGCAAACACCAACGTCCAAATCGACAACGGTGAGTTTACCATATCTTCATCCGATGATGGAATTCATGCGGACACTTCCCTTACAATCAATGGGGGAATAATCAATATTACTAAATCGTATGAAGGTATTGAATCAATTAATATCATAATCAATGGCGGTACTATTCATGTTGTTGCTTCCGATGATGGGTTAAACGCAGCCGGTGGCAACGATGGATCGAGTACTTTCGGAGGATGGCCAGGATCAGCGACTGGGAACGCGACAAATACTTTTACAGGTGGATATATTTATGTTAACTCAAAAGGCGATGGTGTTGATGCGAATGGCTCAATATCAATGAGTGGTGGTACCGTCATCGTGTCGGGACCAACAGATAGTGGAAATGGACCGTTGGATTATGATAGTACTTTTACGATGACTGGCGGTCAATTCGTCGCTGCTGGTTCTTCGGGAATGGCACAAAACATCAGTTCTTCATCGACGCAGTATGGAGTATTAATCTATTTTTCATCTACTTTAACGAGTTTAATTCGTATTTCTGATGCTTCAGGCGGGGAAGTAATCACCTTTAAACCAGAAAAGTCCTATCAATGTTTATTAGTATGCTCTCCGAATTTAAAAAGCGGACAAACTTATTCTATTTATACCGGTGGCAATGTCACTGCATATGATACACAAGATTGCGGATATTATACTAATGCAACCTATACAATAGGGGCTTTATATAGTACTTTTACAATTCAAGCAATTGCGACGACCATTGGTTCTGGTGGCATGAGAAGATAAGAGGGAAAATCATGGATATTAAGACATTTAACCGCTATGAAGAAAAGTATCTTTTAGCAGAGGCTCAGAAGATACAGATGGTAAATTTCTGTAAAAAATTATGCGATTTCGATCCATTTTGTTTGGAAGACAAAGGTTACCGAATCTACAGTATTTATTATGATACTATTGATAACAATGTGATTCGTCAATCGATTTCATGTAAACAGTTTAAAGAAAAATTACGGTTGCGATGTTACAAATTCCCTGTTTCTCCCGAAGATATCGTTTTTATCGAAATCAAAAAGAAAGCATTTGGAAGAATTAACAAACGGCGAATCTCACTTCCATACCAAGAAGCAATGCAATTGATTAATGATGGAATTCAACCTTGTTTTAGTGATTATGAAAGCCAGCAAGTGCTTGCGGAAATTAACTATTTCTTATTAAATAATCATGTTTTTCCGATGCATTTCATCAGTTATGAACGGATGGCCATGACAATAAAAAGTGATCCGAGTATCCGCATTACTTTCGATAGTAACATAATCGAAAGAAATAATAATTTTCATTTAAGCGATAATTCGGGAATTATGCTTTTGGATCCAAAACAATGGTTAATGGAGATTAAAACAGATCATAATTATCCCCTTTGGTTAGCAGCGAAACTATCAGAATTTGAATTATATTCTCAAAGTTTTTCCAAGGTTGGATCGGCATACAAATTAAATTATAGAGGGGTGCAATAATATGTTTTCAGCAATTTATGCTTTAACAATGGATGAAATTACATTTGCCAATATCGCTATCGTCTTGGCGACGGCAACTGCATTTGGAGCCTTATTTTGTGGGGTATATATTCTTACTCATTTAAGACTCGGGTATGATCGTTCGTTTTGTATAACAATTTTAGTGATGCCAATTATTATATCGGTAGTTATCATTATGGTATCGGATAATCTTGCCCGTGCTTTCTCTTTAGCGGGGGTCTTTGCCTTGGTAAGGTTTAGAACCAATATCGCAGATACTCGGGACATTATGTATGTTTTCGCAACCGTAGCATTGGGTTTATCGGCAGGGCTTGGATACATTGGTTTTGGTATTATTATTTCGATATTTATCGCCGCAATTCTGTATATAATTCATTTGGTAAAATTTGATGTGGAAAAAGAAAACGTTGCCAGGTTAAAAATAGTCATTCCGGAAAGTCTGAACTATACTCACGCTTTTGATGTCGTGTTTGCCAAATACTTGAATAACTACCAATTAGCAAAAGTTAAAACCACTGATTTTGGGACGACATTCGAGTTGACATATCTTATTAATATTAAAAAAGATACTAATCAAAAGAAGTTTATTGATGATTTACGAGTTAAAAACGGAAATCTAAACATCTCCATGACTTCAGGATATGTCAACCGTGTCAGTGAGGCGTGAAGAATTTACAAATTGACATGAATACGAAAAAAATCATTCTGCAAAGGGTGGTTTTTTTATTTTCAGATAAAATTATGGGTTCGCAATTGGGTACTGATGTCTACTGCATCTACGATTACAATAATTGATGTTATTCACCACCCGAAGGGTGTTGACAACGCTTTCATTTTCAGATATAATTAAAAATAGATTTTATCACAATTTTATGAACACAGAGGCGCAATGAACCGGTATTGTTATTGATGTCAATAAGCTGAACCTTAGAGGCAATAACAAGAAGAGGTCCGTTGCCGAAAGGGCACAACCGT
>JAQWBC010000032.1 GCA_028707415.1 Candidatus Izemoplasmatales bacterium | reverse complement strand
TAACGGGAGAAAATATCGATTTGTTATTAACCGACATTAAGAAAATAGTACCTGAGGGTCCCAAATATTATCCCGATGGTGAAGTAACCGATCGTCCGGAATCGTTTTTGATTCGCGAATTGATTCGTGAAAAAGTTTTATTATATACTCGCGATGAAATTCCTCACTCGGTCATGGTTACCATCGATACAATGAAGATGAATACCACGAAAACGACTTTAAAAATTGCCGCAACAATTACCGTTGAACGTCACAATCAAAAAATGATAATTATCGGTGCCAAAGGCTCAATGCTAAAACAGATAGGGACAACGGCACGACTAGATATCGAAGAACAACTCAAGCAGAAAGTGTTTTTGGAATTGTTTGTAAAAGTTGAAGCTGATTGGCGTAACCGCGAATATTATCTTCGCAACTTTGGCTACAAACCAGAAAAAAACTAAAGTAAAGTCGGTGATGGGATGTGGAGGCATTTGAAGGTCTGATCTTAAAACAAATCAACTTCAAAGAATCAAGCAAAATCCTCTACGTTTACACAGAAAAGGGACTAATATCGCTTTTGGTCCATGGGGCTAAGAAACTAGCAAGCCCTTTTTTGAATCTGACCCAAAATCTCACATGGATCAAATTTTTCGCGACTGGAAAAGCACTGAAAACACTCACTGATGGTGAGATTATCAATGATTACCGAAAAATCAAAGTTGACTTGGAAAAGTTTACCTACGTTCAACATCTAATGGAAATCATCAACTTCTTTTCTGAATCGGAATATGATCATAAAAAACTATTTACTTTTCTAAAAAAGATTCTGGCTCATATTGAAAACGAATCCCATTACATTCGCTATGTATACATGTTTGAACTAAAATATTTATATCTTTTAGGAGTTGGCCCGAATTTTAACGCTTGTAGTGCTTGTGGTGCGATAAATAATCTAAAGTTCGCGGTTAAAGATGGCGGTTATGCTTGTGAAAATCATACCACTGCCACGACTTACATGAGTACCCGTAGTGTCGAAGTAATGAAGCAATTGTATTATCATGATCAAAAAAACCCTTTGGATTTAAAGCCGGATTTAGATATTCGTCGGGAAATTCGTCTTTTTCTCGACGAATATTACTTGTATCACTTGAACTTTATTTCCAAGTCACGTTCGATTCTTTTAGGTCTTTTTGGATACTAAATACCCGGTTTAGCAAAAGCATCCCGTTATTTTCGATGATTAAAGGGGAAAACTTGACTTTACAATTATATGCAATATAATTATAATGAGGTTTTATGCGGTTATAGAGAGGATGATGACCATGAGTAAGTCTTTGGAAGCCATCGTAAATTATGCAAAACAATATGGATTTGTTTTTCAAGGATCCGAAATCTATGGTGGGTTGGCCAATACTTGGGACTATGGTCCTTTGGGAGTGGAATTAAAGAACAACATTAAAAAGGCTTGGTGGCATAAATTTATCACAACCAGTCCTTATAACGTAGGAATCGATTCGGGTATCATTCTCAACCCAGAAACTTGGGTGGCATCTGGCCATGTGGCGTCATTCCAAGATCCACTCATGGACTGCAAAACATGCAAGTCGCGTTACCGCGCTGACAAACTGATTGCCGATTTCACCAAAGGCGTTGAAGATGCCGATGGTTGGGATAAAAAACGGATGTATGATTATATTGTTGAACACCAAATTAAATGTCCGGTCTGCGGTGGTCATGATTTTACCGAGATCCGGGAATTCAATTTAATGTTTAAAACTTTTCAAGGAGTTATCGAAGATGCCAAAAACACTTTATATCTCCGTCCGGAAACGGCACAAGGAATCTTTTTAAACTTTAAAAACGTGCAACGGGCAAATCGCAAAAAAGTCCCTTTTGGCATTGGCCAAATCGGGAAAACGTTTCGCAATGAAATCACTCCGGGAAATTTTGTGTTCCGAACTCGAGAGTTCGAACAGATGGAATTGGAATTCTTCTGTAAACCGGGAACGGAACTGACCTGGTTTGCTTACTGGAAACAGTTTGCGCTCGATTTTTTATCGGAAATCGGTCTGAAACCGGAAAACATCCAAATGTATGATCATCCCAAGGAAAAACTATCGTTTTATTCTAACGCTACTACCGATATTTTATATAACTTTTCATGGGGCTTCGATGAACTATGGGGAATCGCTTCCCGCACCGATTATGATCTTTTGAGCCATCAAAATCATTCACAAGTCAATTTGGAGTATCTTGATCCCGATACCAATGAAAAATACTTACCGTACGTCATTGAACCATCGTTGGGCGTCGAACGGCTTTTCTTAGCGATTCTTACCGAAGCTTATGATGAAGAAATCGTTCCCGAAACTAACGAAATGCGGGGCGTATTACATATTGCTAAGTCATTAGCTCCCATCCAGATTGCGGTTTTACCGCTGATGAAAAAGTATCAAGGGGAAGCCGCATGGGCGTTATATGAGACATTAATCAAACGCTATCGGGTTCAATATGATGAAGCTGGCAATATTGGAAAACGCTATCGACGTCAGGACATCATCGGTACGCCGTTTTGTGTGACGCTCGATGAAGAGACTTTAAATAATAACACTGTGACCATCCGTGAGCGGGACACAATGGCGCAAATTCGGATAAATATTGATGAACTTATCACCTATTTTGATCGCCAATTCTAGTGTAAGAAGGTGACTATCGATGGAGCGAATCAGCCAACAGACAATTGATGAAATTCTAAATGCGGCTGATATCGTCGACATCGTCGGCGAGTATGTACAGTTGCATCCGGCGGGAAAAAACTTTAAGGGGCTTTGTCCGTTTCATAACGAAAAAACCCCATCGTTTTTTGTAAGTCCCGAGAAACATATTTTTAATTGTTTCGGCTGCGGTGAAAAAGGCAATGCGCTGGCTTTTTTGCAAAAATACAAGAATTTGTCATTTGTCGAAGCTTTGAAAATATTAGCCGATAAATATCATATTCCCTTAGCCATGGATTTCAAAAACGATACTGATGACAAAACCAAACGCTTATACGAAATTACAGAAGCTGCGCTAGGGTACTATACTTTGTCGCTCACCAATCTGGCTAGTGGTAAGCCAGCCCTCGAATATTTATTGGCTCGTGGACTCGATATTCATACAATCCAGTATTTTGAACTTGGTTTTGCCCCCAGCGATTTCGATTCGCTTTATCAAGTGTTAAAACCTAAGTATCAGGAACTTGATCTTTTGGAACTGGGATTGATTAAAAAGACCACGGACGGATCATATTATGATTTATTCCGAAATCGAATCATCTTTCCGATACGGAATGAATTTGGCAAAGTGGTTGGTTATAGCGGTCGGTTATATGAAGAGAAAAAGGATGAGCCCAAGTATATCAACTCGCCTTTTACCAGTATCTTTACCAAGGGCGATGTTTTATATAATCTCGATCGCGCTCAAGCAGCAATCAAATCCAAAAAACGCATAATCCTCTATGAGGGTTTTATGGATGTCATTGCGTCAGTAAAAGCCGGACTCAAGGAAGCTGTCGCTTCGATGGGGACGGCCTTAACTTCTGAACAAGCGCGTTTAATCAAAAAATACACTAATCGGGTAATCCTTTGTTACGACGGTGATCAAGCTGGTTTTGAAGCGATGGGAAAAGCGGTCCCAATTTTAGAAAAAGCCGATTTAGAAGTCAGTTTACTGGTATTACCGGAAGAACTCGATCCCGATGAATATACCAAAAAATATTCATTTTTCCAATATGCTGCCTTTGTCGAGGCTAATCAAATTGACAAATACGAATTCCGCTATCGATACATGAAGAAACATACCGATTTTACTAAAGCCGCGGAAATCGAACGTTTCAAGATTGCGATGTTTACGTACTTACTCAGAGAAGCTTCCGGAACGGTAACGGAGATTTATCTTGCCCATCTGGCGCATGACGCACTCGTCAGTTTAGAAACCGTCCAAGCGGATTTCACAAGTTTTCAAATTTCTCAATCTTTATCGCGTCAGATGGCTGACAAACGCGTTAAAATCGCCAACGTCGTCATGCTTAATAAATATTACAAGGCGGAACTGATATTAATCAGTTATTATCTTCATTGCCGTGAATATCGGGAGATTATTCACAACACCATCACCCCGATGTTTTGCGAAGATGCTCTTAATTCCCAAATCATGATCTGTATCGATGAATTGGTTTTATCAGCAGCGGACATTGATATCGTCACCATCATCCCGACTAAATTCTCGGAGAAGCAAGACCAAGTTCGGTTGGTTTTGAGTTACAAAACCGGAGAATATAGCGTCCAAGAATTAAACGAATGTATTGATACAATCAAGATTCGCAACATTCGTAACATAATTCATGACTTGAAAAAACAACAAACTTTAGTTAATCAAAATACCGATATGCCTGAATATTTGCGCATTCAAAACGAAATCATCGCTCAAAAGCAGAAAGAGGAACTTATCAATGGAAAAAGCCGAAATCATCAAAAAACTGATTAAACAACACGAACAAACCGGTCTTGTCACCATGGAAGATGTTACTAAATACGCACCTGAAGCAACGCTGCTTTTCGATGACATTATTATCGAACTTGAAGCGGAAGGCATTATCATTAATGTCGCCGACGAACTTCCCGGACTCGATGATGAACTCGAGACCGAACCGGAAACAGCGGTAAGTGAAACTGCGGAAACCGAAGAAGAGGAAGACGACTTCATCGATTTAGACGAATTATCCGATGAGGATATTACCGAAGACGAGTTAGTTGATTTCGATTACGCTAAAGAAATCGAAGATGAACTAATGCTCGAAAAGCAATATGACTCATCAGTTTCAATCAAAGTCGATGATCCCGTCCGCATGTATCTTAAAGAAATCGGTCGTGTCGAACTTTTGACCAACGATGAAGAGTACGAATTAGCAACCTTAATCAGTCGTGCTCGTAAAGCAAAAGATGTCTATGACCAAAAAATGATTGACAACGTCGAAGTATCTGACGAAGAACAAGTCGAAGTTGAAGAGTTGTATAAGCGCGGTCAGTTTTCCGAGAAGAAGCTCGTTGAAGCCAATTTAAGATTAGTAGTATCCATTGCCAAGCGATATGTTGGCAGAGGAATGCAATTCCTTGATCTTATTCAAGAAGGCAACATGGGACTCATGAAAGCTGTCTATAAATTCGATCATACGAAAGGCTTTAAATTCTCGACCTATGCCACTTGGTGGATTCGTCAAGCCATTACTAGAGCCATTGCCGATCAAGCACGGACGATTCGGATTCCCGTTCACATGGTGGAAACGATAAATAAACTGGTTCGGACCCAACGGACGCTCACGCAAAAGTTGAAACGGGAGCCGTATCCCGAAGAAGTTGCCGCGGAGATGAAAATTTCGGTGGAAAAAGTCCAAATCATTCAAAAAGTCGCTCAAGAGCCGATATCTTTAGAAAGTCCTGTCGGCGAAGAAGAAGATTCATCGCTTGGTGATTTCATTCCTGACCCCGATACGCCAACCCCATATGAATATACTTCTAAAGAAATGCTTAAACGTGAACTCGACGCCGTTTTAGAAACACTTACCGATCGGGAAGAAAAAGTCTTAAGGATGCGGTTTGGCTTGCTGGATGGAAGAACGAGAACTCTAGAAGAAGTCGGCAAGGAATTCGGTGTTACTAGGGAAAGAATTCGGCAAATTGAAGCAAAAGCATTACGGAAACTGCGCCATCCTTCTCGATCCAAAAAACTAAAAGACTTTACTAATGGTCGCTAACGTGATTAAGACGAGCCCGAGGCTTAACGCAGCGCTCGAATTGCTTGACTATGCTAATCGAATCATGGATATTGGCACTGATCACGGATATTTTCCGATTATGGCAATCACGTCGGGGAAAGCTAAAACCGCAATCGCTACTGACAATAAAGTTATGCCTTTGCTTACAGCGACAGTCAATGTCGCTAAAGCTAACTTAAGTGATAAAATTTTGCTTTCACTACAAGATGGTTTAACAAAACTGCCTCTGGATGTCGACTGTGTATCGATAATGGGCATGGGCGGAAAACGCATTTGTTCGTTACTCGATTTGGGTAATCTTGATCGAGTTCGTCAACTCATCCTCGGACCGAATATTGATCATTTTGATTTACGCGATTGGTTAGAAAACCATGATTTCGTAATTACTGGTGAACGCTTTGTTCGTGATCGTGGGCATAATTATCAACTATTTTCAGCCATTCACGGCAAAATGCATCTAAGCCATAGCGAAAAGCAATACGGACCCTTTATTATTAAAGAAAAATCAGAGTTGTTTGTAGGCCATATTGAACATCAGATTATGTTACTGAATCAAGCAATGTCTTTAGCTAAAAACCCGCAAAAACGTCTTGATTTGGCAAAACAGATTACTACTTTAAAGGAGTTGGTGTTATGAATTCCATCGAAGTCATTAAATATTTAGAGAGTAAATATCCCAAGACGTTAGCATATGAATATGACAATGTTGGATTACAAGTCGTTTCTTTAAACAAGAAATGTACCACGATATTAGTAACGCTTGATGTCACAAAAGCTGTAATTGCGGAAGCAATCGCGGTTAAAGCCGAACTGATTATCAGCCATCATCCATTGATTTTTAAACCCCTCTTAAATGTCACAATCGAATCTCCGAGGGGATACATTATCGAACAATTGATTCGTCATAATATTGCTTTATACAGTGCTCATACTAATTACGATCTCGCAAGCGGTGGGATGAATGATGAGTTAGCCAATGCTTTAGAAATCATTAATCCGCAAGTGCTCGATGATTCTGAAGGAATGGGACGATTCGGCACCGTCAAACCCCAACCGATAAGTTCATTTATTGCTTTTGCAAAAGACAGACTGGGCGTTAAAACAGCACGGTATATAGGCAGTCTCGAAGGTGAAGTCAAAATTGTCGGTATTTCGGGTGGCTCCGGTTCCAATCATGTCGGTCAAGCCATGAAAAAAAATTGTGACTTATATATTACCGGGGATGTGACTTATCACACAGCACTTGATTGTCAAGCAATGGGGCAAAACGTATTAGATATCGGACACTATGCCGAATCAATCTTTAAACGGGCGATTAAAGCCGATTTGCAGGCGATGTTTCCCAATTTGTGCATCCTAGCTTCAATGGTTGACACTGACCCCTACCTCACACTATAAGATTCCGTTGGGAATCTTTTTTTTGGGTTTTACTTGCCAAATAATAATAGGTATGATATATTATTGTTTGATATTCAACAGATTTGAACTTAAAACAATATCAAAGGAGCTTAATATGAGTAAAATCGGCATCGCTGTTTGTGGTAACTCTGGAATTGATTATGCAATGCATGACAAAAAAATTCGGGTTTTCCGGTCGTTGCTTTTTATGCGAGGAAAAGAATATGAAGATTTCATCGATATCGCCGCAGATGATTTCTATGATGAAATTGTCAAATATCCCGATATCGATATCCATACAGCCCAGACATCGACAGGCGATATCTTAAAAATGTATCAAGATATGCAAGCTGTCGGTTATACAGAACTAATAATCATTACGATTTCACAATTTCTTTCGGGAACTTACCAAAATGCGGTTTTAGCCGCAAAAATGATTGACAATATTATTATTCATATTTTTGATTCGCATACAGTATCGTATGTCGAAGCTAAAATGGCGCACGTTGCTCAAAAAATGGCTGATGAAGATAAAACATCGGAAGCAATTCTTTCGACATTAGAAAAAATCCGCGACAATAATCATATTTATGTCACCGTTGATACTTTGAAATATTTGGTTAAGAATGGTCGTTTGTCTGGGGCTGCCGGTTTTTTCGGAATGATGTTAAAATTGAAACCGTTATTAGAAGTCAATAAGGAAGGTAAAGTCATCACGATCGATAAAATCCGGACAACCCAACGCGCAAGAGCGGAAATGACGGATAAATTTATTAAAGAGATCGCTGGCAAGGATGTCGAGATTTTTATCATTTATACCAACAATTATGATGAGATGTTAGAATTAAAAAAGGAATTGATGGAGCGATCCGGTCGTACTGATGTTCGAATGGTCCCGCTGACTCCGGTTGTGGGATGTCATGCTGGGCCAGGAACGATGGGTCTTGGATACGTCATCAATGTTTGAGATATGGCAATGAGTGAAGCAAAACCTTTAATCAATGAATTGTTGGTC
>JAQWBC010000001.1 GCA_028707415.1 Candidatus Izemoplasmatales bacterium | reverse complement strand
TATACTTTAATTCACAGCGAGCATTGGGGAAAAGTCGTGTAATCTCGTGATATATGTACGCATCTTGTTCAATCATTTTTTGGGCCATGATTCAAAAAAGGTTTTCAAAGCTTCTGGCTCTTCGGCCAGGTTTTGCTCTGCCTTATTTTTTTTATCTATGTTATGGCGTTTAAGAAGAATACCATCGACATAACTCAATGATGCCTTATTTGCCTTTACGGCATCCAGTAATGCCTTTTTGATATCAAATATTGGATAACGATCCTCCGCAATCCATTTTCGGATAATCTCAATTTCTAAAGGAGTCAATTGTTTCTGCAATTGGTTCTCAATCATATCAACCAATTCTTCTTCACTTGTAGCAAATGTTTTTGCTTGATTGATTACAAGACCATCCATGATTTGATGGTTATATTTTAGAATTTTTTCAACTGTATTGTTTAAATTAAAAATTTCCGCTTCTTTTCCCGATTCCGTCATAACAATTTCCATCGATAAAAAATTATCTTGCATCAACCGATTCAAAATTACTAGTAACTCATCAAGTGATACAGAAACCCTGTTGACAATTTTTTTCGGATCGATTGAAGTAATTCCTGATTTGAATTGTTTATGCAACTCAATAATGACAAAAGCATCGGTCTCATTTAGACCGATATTATTGTAATTTTGCAATATTAATTGACTAAAATCGATGATACCGTCATTAATCCACTTGATTGTCAATGGCAGATTCATGGTTATTCCCCCTTCACTGAATCGGTATTATCTCCTTGGGCGAGCTTTTCTAGTGTAATCCGAGCGGCATTTTGTTCGGCTTCTTTTTTGGTTTTACCATTGCCCTCACCCATAATGATATCATCGTCCATATAAACCCGAGCGATGAATTCTTTATCATGCGCCGGTCCTGATTCCCCGACAATGACGTAATTGAGAGTCCGCTTATCAGATTGAACTAATTCCTGCAATTTGCTTTTATAATCGTTGTCCTCTTCTTCGAGTGAAATACTTATGTTAGGAAACACCACTTTGTTAAGTACTTTATTGATTTCTTCATAACCGTGATCAAGGAAAATCGCTCCCAAAAAGGCTTCAAAAGCATCCGCAAGCACAGCCGGCTTTTCGCGACCACGGTTCTTTTCCTCCCCTTTACCCAGTAACAAAAAATGACCAAGGTTGAAGCTTTTTGCATATTCGCATAGACTGCCTTCACATACTGCTTGAGCCCGTTTCTTAGTTAAAACACCTTCATCATATGGCAAATGATCATACAAAAACCGTCCCACTGCCAGATTGACAACCGCGTCGCCGACAAATTCGAGTCGCTCATTGCTAGACGTGTTGTGTTCATTAGCATATGACGAATGCGTCATCGCTCGTTCCAACAACTGAAAATTATGAAAATTGAGGCCGAAATAAGCTTCAAGATCTTTTAATTTATTCTTCATTTCCAAATTGAGCTCCTGATTCTTGAACATATTTGGCAACTTTCGGATATACTTCGTTACGAACCACATTGGCAGCCTGACGGATAGCATTAGAAAAACCATAGGCCTTTGAAGCCCCTTGTGCTTTGATTACAGGGGCATATAATCCAAAGATCATCGCTCCGCCGATTTCTTCGGCAGACATCGCTTTTTTGAAGTTTTTGAGATTTTTTCTCGCAATAAAAGCTCCCATTTTACCCCAAAAAGATCGACTCAATTCGCGTTTTAAAAACATGCCCATGCCTTTTGCGGTTCCTTCCATCGTTTTCATGACGATGTCGGCAGTATAACCATCCGAAATCAAAATGTCACAAGGGGGATCTAAGATTTCCTTCGTTTCAACATTGCCGCAGAAAGCAAACATTTTTTTAGCAGTAAATAATTCAAAAACTTGTTTATCCAGCTCGCGCCCTTTCCCTTCTTCAGTTCCGATATTGATTAACCCAACGACCGGATTATCACGTTTCAGAACTTCTTTAGCATACACAACCGCAAAAAAAGCCTGTTGTAACATATGCTCGGGACGTATTTCTAAGTTAGCTCCACAATCGAGGAGAATTGTTCCTTTACCATTAAACGATGGAATCGTTGGTGCAATTGCTGTTCGACGAAAGCCAGCCATTCGCCGGACCAAAATGTGAGCTCCAGCGATTAAGGCTTGCGTTGCGCCACTGCAAACAGCGGCGTCGCTTTCGCCTTTACGAAGACTTGCGAGCGCAAGTGCCATTGAAGAATCGGGATGGTCTTTGATCGCTTTTATGGGATTTGTTTCTCCCATCGGGATTACATAGTATGCGGGAATCACCTGAATTCGCTCTCGATTCGTCAAGTATTTGCCGATTTCCGTTTCATCACCATAAAGATTAATTACAATATCCGGAATCTTTTTTATAGCCAGCATCGCACCCTCAATTTGTTCTTTCGGTGCGAAATCGCCACCCATTGCATCAACTGCGATTTTAATCATCAAAAACACCTCTTTATCAAGTATATCATATTTAATCTAGATTTGGTTCTTTGATCCCGAAAAAAGTCTTAGCGACTAACTCTTGGGAGAGGGGATCTGAACTGGTCAAAAGCGTACGTGCATCCTCAAAGGCTTGCTCCACAAGGCTTTGATCGATTATCAAATTTGCCATCCGAAATTTGGGTATTCCGGTTTGTTCTTCTCCAAAAATCTCCCCTGGACCTCGTTGACGTAAATCCTCTTCACTAATCGCAAATCCATCAGTTGTCGTTTCTAGAATCGCGAATCGGTTAGTTCCTATTAGAATCGAATCAGTTAGTAGGTGACAATATGCCTGGTTTCCACCCCTACCAACTCGTCCCCTTAACTGATGTAATTGCGAAAGTCCAAAGCGTTCACAATCCAAAATTATCATTTCGGTTGCGTTGGGCACGTCAACACCGACTTCAACAATTGTTGTCGCAACCAAAACCGCAATTTTATGATGCGAAAAAGCGGACAAAATCTTGTTTTTTTCCTCACCCGTCATTTTGCCATGTAAAGCAGCAATTGGAAAATCAGTCGGTATTATTTGACGCAACTCATAAAGAACAGTATCAACAGCAGCAAATTCGATTTTTGAGTTTTCCGAAATTAACGGAACAATAATATAAACCTGGTGTCCCTTCTTTAGTTCAATAACACAATGCTCTAAAACTTCTTTATAGTGTGAATAATCATTAACAGTGGTAATGATTTTCTTTCGTCCTTCCGGCATTGATCGAATTGATGATACATCCATGTCACCAAAAAACGATATTGCTAAAGTCCTCGGAATGGGCGTAGCGCTCATAAGCAGCACATCAGGAGTCCAGCCTTTTTCCCGAAGAGCTTTTCGTTGTCTTACCCCAAATCGATGCTGTTCATCAATAATCACCAATCCAAGACGATGGAAATGAATTTGATCTTGAATCAAAGCATGAGTTCCAATAATGATATTTATCGTTCCGGTTTCTAACTCGTTTCGGATCTGACTCTTGTCCCTTTCATTTACAAGTGAAGATAGGAAAGCGATATTAACTCCATATGGACTTAATAACTTTGTAAAGGTCTCAAAATGCTGATGAGCCAAGATCTCTGTGGGAGCCATAACCACTACTTGCTCATCGCCTGATACTACCGCAAAAGCGGCAATTATCGCCACAATCGTCTTGCCACTACCAACATCGCCTTGAAGCAAACGCATCATTTGTCGGGGTTTTTTCAAATCGCGAAATATTTCATTGGTAACCGTCTTTTGATCATCTGTTAATTCAAAAGGTAAGCTGGCAATAAAATGACGCACTTGCGAAATGTCATAGGTCTTTGCTCGAGTAATGATTTGTTCATTGATTGACTTCATACAAACAATTTTCAAAGCGAATTTTAAAAGTTCATCATATTTAATCCGTAAAGAAGCGTTCGTGATGTCCGTTTGGGTCAAAGGATGATGAACAATTCGATAAAAATCAGCGATCATAATTATTTGTCGTTTTTCCAGTAAAGCCTTGGGAATGTCATCTATGAGTTGATCTTTGACAAGAAGATAAGCTCCTTCAACGATTTTAGCGAAGACTTTGTCGCTGAAATTATAAACATTATAAATCGGGATGATGCCCTCTTGGTAATTTTTTTTTAGTTGTAAATCCGTTGCCATAAAACGCTTGAAATCATATTCGAACCGACCGGTAATAACAACTTCTGCTCCTTTGATCATACTCGAACGAAGAAATTCACGATTATATATTGCAACGCTGACTTCGTGCTGGGCAATATTCGCAACAAATGTCATTTTTGTCAGTTTGCGACGAATATATGCAACAGAAGCATTTTTGACAATGGTCGCCGATAAGACAATCTCTTTGGATAGTTCGGCTTCTCCGTATGTGGCAATCCGGTGAGTTTCATATCTTTGAGGAAAAGCACGAATTAAATCGAGGCAATTATTAATTCCTATATTGCTCAGTTTGCCTTCGATGACTTTGCCAATACCTTTAACAGTTAATAAATCCCCCATCTTACTCGCATCCTATCCGAGAAATCTAATCAACTACTATTGTAGCATATTCATTTAATATCGTTGGAATTTAAATGCACTTTGTCCAATAAAAAAACATCAGATATGTTTCTGTAATCTGATGTTTTCGGGAATATGAAAATACAAAATGTTTATTCTACAGATATGATATATGAATATATACCCTGACCGCCATTGATGGTTTCGACTTCAATCATCTTATTTTCTGACAAGGAATCGACTAAAACATCAACTTCAGCGACATCAACATCTTTGCCATACATTATTGTCACAATTTCACTATCAGCATCAATCATCTGATGAATCAATTTTTCTGCCACCGCAATTCGTGACAAATCAGCTGAGATGATTTCATCATCATAGATACCAATAAAATCGTTCTTTTTGATGTTAATTCCGTTATTGACACTATCGCGAATCGCATAAGTCACTTCTCCGGATTTAACATTTTTTATATGAGCTTTCATATCATCTAAATTATGGTCGATATCCATCGTGGCATCAAACATCGTTAATGCCGCATAGCCCTGAGATATCGTCTTGGCTGGTAAAACCCTCACATTTTTGTTTTCGATCAATTTAGCAGCGGTTTCTGCTGATAACAGAACGTTTTTATTGTTAGGTATGATAATGATATGGTCAGCGGTAATCTCGTTACATGCGGTCACAAAATCTTCAATTGAGGGGTTCATCGTTTGCCCGCCTGCGATGATATAATCGCATCCCATTTCAATGAACGTATCCTTAAGACCGTCACCATTGACAACAGCGACAATGGCATATTTACGTTTGATTTTAGGAGTGACCTTAGGGGAATGATCATGCCCACATTCGCATGGCTCCGTTTCTGAAGTCGGCTCATGCAATACAACTTCGGTATGTTGGATTGACATGTTTTCAATTTTAAGGTTGATGAAGAACCCAAAGCGTTGCCCTAAATTCAAAACATCGCCCGGTGTTTGGGTATGAATATGCACTTTAACAATATTTTCATCTTGGACAGCGACTAAAGAATTGCCAAGAGGGGAAATCATGGCAATGAAGTCATTTAGGACAAATTCGTCTACTCTTTCAACCTGCATAATAAACTCGGTGCAGTATCCAAAATTTTCTTCATCTTTGAATGCATCCATATTCATTTTCGGCTTTTCGTAATCCATTTGGGTGTCTTTGCTTTCATTGTAAATGACACCATTCAAAACGCCCACCATCCCATTAACAATTTCAATATATCCAGCTCCACCCGAATCAATGACGCCGACTTCTTTCAAAATCGGCAGCAAATCGGGAGTCCGAACTAGCGAGGCATTTAATTCTTCAATGTAGTACTTAAAGAATTCTTCAAAATCCTTTGTGGTTTTAGCCACGGATATTCCCACATCAGCTGCTTCTCTGGCAACAGTCAAGATTGTTCCTTCAACAGGATTAATTACTGCCGAGTAGGCTTGTTCAACCCCTTGACGTAAAGCTTTAGAAAAAGTCTCGATATCAACTTGATCAATCCCTTTTAAACCAGCAGCGAGACCGCTAAAAAGTTGTGAGAGAATAACTCCAGAATTCCCGCGAGCGCCCATCAACATTCCTCTGGCAACGATTTTGGCAACATTACCAATTGAAGCGTCATTGATCGAATAAAGCGACTTAACTCCAGCCTGGATTGTTGCGTACATATTCGATCCTGTGTCTCCATCAGGAACTGGAAAGACATTTAATTCGTTGATGCGATCCACGCAACTGCGCAATTTGTAGCTTCCGTTAGTTACCATTTGTTTAAATAGATGTCCGTCCAATAAAACTGTTTGCATAAAATCCTCCAGATTATTTCTTTAAAATCGGTATAGATGGAATGAGTATGACTCAATTTTTTTGGTTCGTTTTAAAAAATGCAGTATCATTTTACCATATTGCCACATAAAAAGCAATAACATAAACTTGACCGACAAAAACCGATTTGTCGTATGAAAACCGAATATTTTACTTGCTTTTTGCATAGGATATGGTAAAATATGAAGTGCTGAAATCTTAAAGGGAAACGGAGTGAATATCAATGCCAAGAGTTTGTGTCATCACGGGAAAGAGTTTTATGTCGGGAAATCAACGTTCTCATTCAATGATCGCGACCAGAAAAATGTGGAAAGCTAATCTTCAAAAAGTCAGAATCGTTGATGAAAACGGTCAAATTAAACGGGTATACGTTTCCGCCAGAGCTTTAAAAAGCGGAAAAGTAACAAGAGCTTAGATTACTATTTTACATATAAAATGCCTCGTTTGAGGCATTTTTTTATAATAGGCCTTCTCAAAATGAGGAGGCCTATTCTTTTGACTATATCGTTGTTGGAGCGAAAGTATCGATTACGGTTTTTACAAGATTAATCGGAATGGCAAAACCCATACCTTCAATATCGGTTATGGCATATTTACTGACATTGATGCCAATAACCTCACCTAAAAGGTTATATAAGGGTCCACCGCTATTTCCTGAATTGATAGCAGCATCATGTTGAATATAAGGAGTTGTGTTGTCATCAATTATGCGGTTAATTCCAGCAACAATGCCCATCGTCATCGATCCGAAAAAGTTGTAACCACGAGGATTTCCTGAAGCTAAAACAATTGTTCCTTGAGTCAACGCATCAGAATCTCCCAGAATCGACACGGTAATATCTTGGTCAATCCCCGCGCCAGAGAAAGATAATATAGCTATATCAACCTCATCATCAGCCCCAAGGAGCGTCGCAACAACTTCATCACCGTTCGCAAATACAACTTTAAAATTATTACCACCTTCGACGACGTGCTGATTGGTTATGAGGTAATAAACATTGGCAAAACTATCATAAAAATAGATGACTCCTGATCCTAAAGCAATCCCTTCAGAATCGTTATAAGTTGAAACACCAATTACTGAATGATTAGCAATTTCAGCTACATTTAGCAATTGATCAAGAAAATCATCCATAACAATCGTGATATTTCCCGTATTAATCTGGGCCCATAATTCGGCTTCTACTTGAGCGTAAATTTCTTCGTAAATATTTAATTCCAATTGTTCCGGATCAATAAAAATTGTTTCGGAATACTCTGCATATAATTCAGCGTAAATTTGTTCATATACATCGACATATATTTGATTGACTAAGTCATTAAAATCAGTGTAATTATAGGTTTTTATTGACTCGTCAATTGTCAGTGTCGTTACTTGAGTTGTCATCGTTGTTTCCGTAGTCAAGAAGGTAGTCTCTTCGGCGTTGACAGAAAAACAGGCATAAAGTGACATCATAAAACCTAAAATAAGCGCAAGCGAAAGGATTTTTTTTATCATATTAACATCCTCCTACCATGACTTTGGCTTCAAAACGACATTTTCAAAAGTCAGTGTTTCGCCGTCTCGGTACAAAACAACAGTGATGACATCGTCCACCCGGTATTTAGAGAAGGCTTCGACATACTCTGACAAGTTGGAGATGACAATATCACCAATCTGTAAAATTATATCGCCCTCTAGAGCAATTCCATCCATGGTCGATCCATCTTTAACGACACTTACATAGAAGCCATATTCAATACCATCGGGAATCACGATGCCGATTTCCGTGTATAAAACGTCAACACCAACAGTATCAATATCATAAAAGGTAATGCCTAAGACCGGCTTTTGCTTGGATATTCCGTATAATTCGATATCTTCGCAAATCGCTTCAACCAAATTACTCGGGATGGCAAAACCCATGCCCTCGATTTCCACAGAAGCAATTTTAATAACATTGATGCCAATGACTTCACCATTTAGATTAAATAATGCTCCACCACTATTTCCCGCATTGATGGCGGCATCATGCTGAATATAATTGACAAACATATCTTTAATATTATCCGAATCGATATCAAAATAGCGATCGATTCCGGAGACGATTCCCAACGTCATCGAATTATAAAAATCATAACTGCTGGGATTGCCAACCGCTAAAATAACATCGCCCTTATTGACGGTTTCAGAATCGCCAAACGACGCAACTGGAAGTTCTTCAGCAGAAGTGAAATATAAAACCGCTACATCGACAAGATCATCGACGCCTTTCAGATGAGCTTCAATTGTGGTTCCGTCAGCGAATTCAATTTCAAAATACGTTCCGTCTTCAACAACGTGATTATTCGTTACAACAAAGTAGGTATCGCCAGTGTGTTTGTATATTATCCCCGATCCAAATGATTGCAAAACATTAGTGGCAGTATAGTTCGATACACCGATGACGGCGGCACTTTTCTCGGAAGCAACCAAAAAGATCTGTTCCACAATCGATTGGACAGAAATTTCGATTTGATCAGCATCGATCTTGGCGACGACATCTGCAATTACTTGTGCATATATGGCATCAAACCGTTCTTGCGACAGGTCAT
Organism: Candidatus Izemoplasmatales bacterium; assembly: GCA_028707415.1. GTDB lineage: Bacteria > Bacillota_I > Bacilli_A > Izemoplasmatales > Hujiaoplasmataceae > JAKLGB01. The sequence continues at coordinate 24,993 of JAQWBC010000001.1, read as the reverse complement.
CAATAACTTCAGCGCGAACATCATCGTACAAATCAATATAGATTCGATTATAAAGTTCAGAAATCACCGCATCAATATCAATAGATATTACCCCCGATGTCGTTGTTACTTCTTCTGTCGTTTCACCCGTTGTCAAAGGGACGGTCACATAGGATGTAAAAAAATCACAGCCCCATAACCCTAAAACCATAATAGCAATCACAATCAAGACTAAATGTTTTTTCATTGATATTCACCTCATAGACAGAATGTAAATATTATAACTCTGGTTTGCGTGTTTTTAGTGAAAATATGTGATTAGGTCTCTTGAAATTGATCATCTGTAGAGATAACTAATATCCGACCCTTGGAAAATTCGATGATACCAGACCCGGAATTAGAAACACACAGTGAATCATTGGTACTCAAGTAGTAGTTGTCAAGTTCATATCGGAAACCCCTGATTGATAGATTATAACAATCCTCGATGGCAAAAAATGAGATGTACTTGTGATAATTGGAAATATGATGCTTTCCTTTTTTTAAGGCATACATTACCGTACGATTATCACAAAATTTGACATCATATTTCTTGAGAATATTTAAGTTGGCTAAAAGATGATCAATCCGTCCCCCGATACCCCCAAAAATCGTCATTGTTTCATAATCCATCGAATTGTAGATATAATCAACGGCATATGTCAAATCAGTCATGTTCTTTGCTTTTTCTAATTCGATGACTTGTTTGCTTTCGGTTTTTATCTTTTGGAGATATTCTGGATTTACCGAATCGAAATCCCCAATCGCCAAATCAATCACCATAGCATTTTCAATTAAATAATCGAGTCCAGAATCAACGCCAACTATGAATTCCTCTGATTCTTCAAAATATACGCTTTTTAAAGTGTAATTATTGGGGCCACAGAATATTTTGACATTTTTAGGCATTTTCCAACTCCTTAATTGCGGCTTTTCGATCCTTTCTCCCGAAGATGTAGGAACCGACGACGATAATATCAGCTCCCGCTTCACGAACGATCTTCGCGGTTTCCAAGTTTATTCCTCCGTCAACTTCAATTTTGTAATTTAGTTTGTGTATACGACGATATTTTGCTAAAAATTGGATTTTATTGGTCGATTCAGAAATATATTTTTGTCCACCTTGACCAGGTTCAACACTCATAATCAAGACTAAATCCAAAGCGGCAAGATATGGAACCAAATTTTCTACAGAAGTCTTTGGTTTGATGGAGATTCCGCATTGAACATTTAGGCTTTTTACCAATTTGATTAGATTGTCAGTGTTATTATTAGTTGCTTCAAGATGAAAAGTAATTAAATCAGCCCCAGCACTAGCATAGCCAACAATCGCCTTCTCTGGAGTTTCAATCATTAAATGAATATCAAAAAACTGCGAACTGATCCGTTTGATTCGTTTAACGATTTCTTCATTATATGTATACTTAGGAACAAATCGACCATCCATAACATCAAAGTGTAACCATTTAGCAAATTGAATGGAATTAATCTCCGAATCAAGGTCGGCAAAATCGGCTGTTAGAAATGATGGTGCTATAATCATGGCGTCTCCTCCTAGTAAATCGGTTTTTGGCTTTTGATTTCTTCATATAAACGGAGATAATTTTCATAACGTTCCGGCAATATATCTTTGGACTGAACTAATTCTTTGACACGACATCCCGGCTCATTGGTGTGGGTACATCCATTGAAGCGGCATTCATCACGAAAACGAACAAAATCTGGGTAAAGCGTATTGAAAGTCCTTGCCTCAAATCCCTCAAAATCCAATTTAGAAAAACCCGGAGTATCCGCAATCCAACCGCCACAAATATTGATTAGTTCGACATGTCTGGTAGTGTGTTTTCCCCGTCCCAATGCAACTGAGATCGTATCGGTTTTAAGATTCAATTTCGGATCGATGGCGTTGAGAATGCTACTCTTTCCCGCTCCGGTTTGTCCAGATAAAACAATAATTTTTTTATATATCAAATCTTTAATTGCTTCGATTCCAAGCAATGATAGAGAAGCGGTATAAAAAACCGGACAGAACCGTTGATAATATGCCAATTTTTGTTTAAGAATATTTAATTCCAAAGCGTTCATTAAATCGGTTTTTGTAATAATGATGATCGCCGGAATTTCCGATTTTGCTATAAGTGCCAAAAATCGATCCAATAATAAAAAACTAAAGTCCGGTTGTTTGCAGGAATTGACGATTAAAATATAATCAACATTAGCAATGGCCGGTCGAATCATCTCGTTGCGTCGAGGAAGCACTTCTTTGATTGCATCTACATCAAACATGACATCGTCTCCCACTTTAGGACGAACATTATGATAACGAAAAAAGACCAATCGGACGCAACTCAAATTGCTTGCCTATTTCATCAACGACAGTGTAAAGCCCACCGGTTAACTTGATGATCTTACCCTGAGTCAAACAATCGCCTCCATATATGCAATAGATTTATTCTAATTATACTTCATGAAGCAAAAAAAAAGAAGACCGGAGTCTTCTATTCTTTAGTAAGTTTTCACATACCTGCGGAAATATGCTTGTGGATGATCGCAGACTGGGCATTTCTCCGGTGGTCTTTTTCCAACATGAATATGCCCACAATTTGAGCAGAACCAAAACTCGGTTTTATCGGATTCAAAAACCCGATTTGCTTTTATGCTTGCTAAAAGATTAGCATATCTTTCTTCATGCATCTTTTCAATATTACCCACATTTTCAAATAAAAAAGCGATTTTAGTAAAACCTTCGGTTTTGGCTGTTTCGGCAAACTCTTTGTACATTTCCGTCCATTCATAATTTTCGCCTGCTATACAATCCGCTAAATTAACATCAGTAGTCGGAATCTGACCGCCATGCAATAATTTAAACCAGATTTTCGCGTGTTCTTTTTCGTTTTCTGCTGTTTCTAAAAAGAATTCAGCGATTTGTTCAAGCCCTTCTTTTTTTGCGACTGACGAATAAAAAGTATACTTAGTCCGAGCCTCGCTTTCGCCAGCAAATGCCTTTTTTAAATTCAATTCGGTTTTACTGCCTTTGAGTTCCATAAGAATATTCCTCCTTGTTATGTATTATCTTGTTTTTATAATTTGTTAGTCGCCAAAAACGATACCGATGCCTTTGGCAGCGGTCACTAAATCTCCTTGGGGATTAACTAAACGCTTGCCACCAAGACTGGTTTCTCCGATTAGTCCTGATCCTACTACTTCTTCAATAGGAATATATGTCATTTTATTGTTACGAATTGCAACCATATTTCCAAAGAAACCATTTTCAACTAAATCAACGGCATATGATCCGTATCGAGTGCTTAAGATTCGGTCGTAACAATTCGTCACTCCACCTCTTTGAATATATCCCAGAGTCGTTGACCGCATTTCCTGCCCCGTTATTGGACTAACAATCATTTCTAAAGCCCGGGCAACTTGTTCGCCGGCTCCACCTAAGCGAATGGTGTCAGGACTTCCGTCTACGATTTTCTTAACCGTAACATCACCATCAATTGGCCGCGACCCCTCCGAAACACAAAGAATCGAGAATTGACTGCCTGAGTTATATCGATCAATAATTTTCTTGGCAATCTTATGAATGTCGTAAGGAATCTCGGGAATTAAAATTGCATCGGCAGATCCGGCAATTCCTCCCTCGAGTGTCAACCATCCCGCATTACGACCCATGACTTCCAAAATCATGACACGATTATGAGAATATGCCGTTGTATGTAAAGCATCAAGGGCATTGACAATATGATCGAGAGCAGTCCGGTAACCAAATGTGATATCCGTTCCGGGAACATCGTTATCAATTGTTTTAGGAACGCCGATAACATTTACCCCTTTTCGGGCGAAATCCCGGGCGGAAGTCAGAGTGCCGTCACCACCAATGATGATAATAGCATCAATTTCGTGTCTCTTCAAATTGGCAATTGCGACATCCGATACATCTTTTTTAATAAAGCAACCATTTTCATCTTTAATGCGATAACTAAATAAATTATCCCGATTAGAGTTTTTGAGAATTGTTCCACCTTGATGGAACATTCCGGAAACCGTTTTTAGTGTCATCTCAATATATTCATCAGCATAAAGACCGGAGTATCCCCCGATAAAACCAATGACTTCATAATTATATTTAACGATTGCCGTTCGAACAATTGATCGGATAGCAGCATTGATGCCGCAACAATCGCCACCACCAGTTAAGATGGCTATTTTTTTTATTTTTTCGCTCATTTCAATCACCTTTTAAAATCAATGCATAGTCTAGCAAAATATGATGGTTATGTCAAATGAAATCTATTTACTTCTGATCAGATTTTAATCGCAGTTGACCACAAGCAGCATCAATATCCGAACCCTGTTCTTTACGTAGCGTTGCCGTGATTCCGCGTTTGGTCAACCGGTCATAAAACTGCATGGCTTTTACCATATCAGTTTGTTCATATTGGAACTCCGAAACGTGATTGTAGGGAATCAAGTTTACATAGGCGTTAAGGCCGCGAATTAAATCAGAAAGTTGATCGGCGTGGGTAAGGGTATCGTTGACCCCGCTTAATAGTAAATATTCAAAGGTAATCCGTCGCGATGTCTTTTCAAAATAAGTATCGCAAGCGGCAATAATCTCCTTGAGCGGATAGCGTTTATTGATTGGCATTAGCAGGTTGCGTAACTCATCGTTTGGTGCGTGCAAGCTAACGGCGAGATTACTCCTAATTGGTTCGTTAGCGTAAGCAATTATCATGGGAACAATTCCACAAGTCGAAATTGTAATGTGTCGCTGACCGATAGCTAATCCTTTCGAATCATTGACGATCTTAACAAACCGAATGACATTATCATAATTATCAAAAGGTTCTCCCGTACCCATCACAACTAAATGGGTTATTTTAACGTCCATGGCATCTTCGGCCGTCATAACTTGTGACACCATTTCCGCTGAAGTTAAATTACGGTTTTTCTTCTTCAAGCCGCTAGCACAAAAAGAACAACCCATATTACATCCGACTTGGCTTGAGACACATAGACTTAAACCATAATCATGGGTCATGAGTACCGCTTCAATGGCATAACCATCAAATAACTCGAAAAGAAATTTATGCGTTCCATCATCTGAGTGTTGATGCTGTTGAACTTTCAAAAGATCAATAGCACAAGCAGCTTCTAAAAAGGTTCGCAACTCTTTTGATAAATTGGACATAGCTTGAAAAGATCGGGCTTTTTTGAGATACAGCCAATCGAATAATTGCGCTGCATTAAATTTTTTAAAATTATTTGTTGTCAAAAAATCTTGCATTTCTTCTAAGGTAAAACCATATAAATTTATCACAAATATCACCGAGAAACATTATATCACAAAATCGGTTTCAAAGAGAGTTATTTGCATGAAAACGGTATCTATTCTTTAGCTTTATGGGCTGACATTCGCAAAACCGTCAATAGGAAGAAAAGCATAGCCGTTCCTAAAAGCACTAACAAATGCGCCCAAAATGGGAATGTAATCATGCCATATTTAAAAACAATACCCATATCTTCTTTAAAAGTGCTGATACTGAAGACACTCTCGTCAACCCCAGCAAAGACTTTATTCATGGCTTCATCCATCATTACTTGACGCAACACAACTCCGGAATGCGAGAGTGGGAAGATTTTAATTGCATATCCGACTCCTTCCGGTAATTGTCCAATCGGAAAATACACCCCCATAAAAAACCCAATGAGTGTCCCAATCAAAGTCGAAGCGGTAGCAAATGCGTTCTGGCTCTTGAAAAATGATACAAAGAAAAAAATTATTGCACTACTCGAGACAACTGACAAGATGATTAACCCAATCGTTTTTATCAAAGCAGGAAAACTAAGTAAATCGCCACCTTGGGCGACAATATAGATTTCCGCAAGCACTAATGTTAATAAGCTCATAATGATGCCAATAATAACTGAGCTCAGTACGTATCCTAAGACCAATTGCCATCGTTTGATTGGCGACACTTGAAAATCCTTAATGTTTTTCTTAACCGTATCATCAACCATTGTCCCAAAAGCTCCCATAGTCGTAGTAATCGAAGCTGCTGCAACGACCCCAGACATAATCCATGAATCCATAACAAATTCTATCCCTGGAAATGTTTGATCCCAATTACCAATAACAGCATCTCTTAGAAAGAGAATATATAAGCCGATGATTACAAACACGCCAAGTAAAGAAAAGAAAACACTTGCCTTATCGCGAAAATAGATGCGCAAATTTCTGAGAATCAACTGAATAATCATTCGCGGATCTCCTTCCCGATAATGCCGATGAAAGCATCGTCCATCGTTCCGTTGAGTATTTGTACAGAAACAATCATTCCTTCAAGTAGTTTTATTATAGGTAAAGCATCGATTGTCTTTTTAATATCGATGATTAGAAGATCACTTATTTCTCGATAATCAATCTGATTTTGCTCCAAAAGCAATTTTGCATTTTGACTATCAGTGGGTTTGATCTGAATGGTATCGGAGGAGTATTTTTCCTTTAGTTCAGCGGGAGTGCCTTTTGCGGCAATCAAACCATCATCAATAACAATAACATAATCGGCTAGACCCGCTTCCTCCATATAATGAGTTGTTAAAAAAACAGTCATTCCCTGTTCTTTTTGTAAGTTTTCGACAGTTTTCCAAACCGTCTTTCGGGTCTGGGGATCGAGTCCGGTGGTCGGTTCGTCCAAAAATAATATTTTGGGATGATGAATCAACGCTCTGGCAATGTCTGTCCTTCGTCTTTGCCCACCCGAAAGGGTTCCGAAACGTCGATTAGAGATTCCCGTGATATCGGTTGTTCTCATTGCTTCGTCGATGGCGTGATTCAGATCGCTTTTTTTCATACTATAAAAACTACCACGAACTTCTAAATTTTCCCGAACCGTCAAAAGTGGATCAAGCACACTCTCTTGAAACACAATTCCGATTTCCTCACGAATCAGCTTATCATCGTAATCCAAGATATGTCCATCAATGATGACTTCTCCCTGATCTTTTGATAATAAAGTACAGAGAATATTGATAGTTGTCGTCTTTCCTGCACCATTTGGGCCAAGAAAAGCAAAGAGCTTGCCCTTTTCAACATAAAAATCCACGCCTTTGACAGCGGCTACAGGACCATAGCTTTTTTTTAAACCATGGACATCGATTATTTTATTCAAGGAAAAACCCCCTTTTTATATATAATATCATATTCACCAAAAAGAAAAAGAAAGCTCTTTTAAAAAGCTATCAGTATCGATAGCTTTTGTGTTTTATTTAAATTCGAAGTGTGGCTTTTAGTTCCTTCTCTAAACAACTGACTATTCTTTTGGTAATCTCATCGATTTCATCAGTTTCTAGTGTCTTTGTATAATCTTGAAACGTCAGATTTAGGGCGATCGATTTCTGATCCGGTCGAATATTTTCCCCTTGATATAAGTCAAATATCTTAACTTCGTTTAAGATTTTCTTGCCGTTTTTTCGAATCAAACTGGTAATCATTTCCGCGGAAACTGTCTTGTCAACAACGATTGCAATATCCCGAGTAACTGCGGGATATTTAGAAATGCTCTGCATAACAAAATTACGCGATGAGCAAGAAAAAAGTTTTTCAAAGGCTAGCGAAAAAATATAAGTGTCAGAAAGTCCTCGTTTTGTTTGTTCGGCAGGATGCAATTTTCCCACCCATCCGATACTGACTTCATCTTTCATGATACAAGCATTAATGTTTGGATGGAGTTTAGGAAAAGGATTTTTCGGAATTTGATATTTGACATTGCCAACTCCGATTCGATCAAATAATGCCTGTAATAAACCTTTCACCAAAAAGAAATCAACTACTTCCTTTTTCCCCTGCCACAAAGACTCTTGAAAAGTTCCGGAGATTATTCCAGCAACAAATTCGGTTTCTTCAGTCTGTGTATAACCTTTGCCAATTTCAAATAAAGCGATTCGATCCGCTTTTCTCGCCGTGTTGTAAGCAGACACATCTAAAAGCGAGGGGACAAGCGAGTGCCGTAAGCATCTGCGATCTTCAGCCATTGGATGTAACAAGCGGACTACGGATTTCGCTTTCTTATCGAATTCAATCGCAGCGACTTCGGAAACTAACGAATACGTCAACGTTTCATCCAATCCGAGAAACACAAGTGTATTGCGAATCATGCGCCGTAGTTGTTGTTTCGGAGTCAAAAAACCATTTGATGGTAATTTTGTCATGGTCACTGGTATGAATTGAAAGCCATGAATTCTTACTACTTCTTCAATTATATCTTGATAAGTAGCGATATCTGGGCGCCGTGTTGGGGCAAAAACAACAAACTGATCGCCATCTCGATTGTATTCGAAATGCAAACGTTGAAAGACTGATTCAATTTCATTTCCTTGATAATTATATCCAGTTACTTTGGTAATCTGTGCCGATGAAAATGGAATTGCTTTTGCACTTAAGTCATTATTGTCAAAGAAAGCAACTCCTGATAAGGTTGAACCTGAAGCAATGGATTCTAATAACATGCAAGCTCGATTTAATGCCTTAATTGTCCGATTGGGGTCTAAACATCTTTCAAAACGAATTGATGATTCGCTTCGCAAATCCAGACGTTTTGAGGTTTTGCGAATTCGAATTGGATTAAACGTTGCCGATTCAAGTAAAACGTTGACGGTCGCTTCACTAATCTCAGTATCTAAACCGCCCATTACACCGGCTAAAGCGATAACTTTCTTGCCATTGGTAATAACGATATCATCTTCATTAAGAATCCGGCTTTTGCCATCAAGAGTCACAAATGTTTCTTTTGGTAAGGCGTCACGAACGATTATTTCCGTAGTCGCAATTTTATTAAAATCAAAAGCATGTAATGGCTGCCCATATTCGAGCATTACATAATTGGTAATATCGACAATATTATTGATTGGGCGGACACCGGCGGCTATCAACCGGGCTTTCAGCCAGTCAGAACTATCTTGAATCTTGACGTTTTTTATTACCCGGGCATAATATGACATACACCCAGCGGTTGAAGTTGAAACGTTAACGCGGTTTTTTTCTTTGATTTCGGTTATTTGGGGTTCGGTTAAGTGCATCTTGGTTTCAATCATTGCTGATACGTCATATGCCACACCAATCATTGATAATAAATCACCACGGTTTGGAGTCAAATGCAATTCGATGACTTCATCGTCAAAATGCAATGCCTTGATGGCATCAATCCCGATTTCCGATGAGCTGGGAAGAACGTGAATCCCGTTTTCTTGATGATACTTGTGTTCAATTCCCAGTTCATCAAGCGAACAGATCATGCCATTGGATTCAACTCCGCGAATCTTTGATTTTTTTATCAAAAGATTGCCCGGAAGCAAAGCTCCATCCAAAGCCACAATCACTTTTTGCCCCGTATCGACGTTACTGGCACCACAAACAATCGGTAAAACGGAAGTTCCGATATCGACTGTGCAAATGTGTAGATGGTCTGAATCCGGATGCTTAATGCAGGTTTTAACTTGACCAACAACTAGATTTGATGCCGTAACCATTTTTTCGAGTCGCTCAACTTCAGCGCTCATGAGATTAAATTTATTGACAAGGGCATCGCTTTGGATGTCAATGTCGACATACTCTTTTAACCAATTAAGTGAGACATTCATCGTGGTGTCCTCCTATTTAAATTGTTGATTAAAACGCAAATCATTGATATAAAATGCTCGAATGTCATCGATACCATATCTTAATATCGCAAGCCGTTCCACTCCGACGCCGAAGGCAAATCCTTGATACTGTTTGGGATCATATCCAGTGGCTTCCAAGATAGCATTGTTGACCATTCCGCCACCGAGAATTTCAATCCATCCGCTCCCTTTACACATCGAGCAGCCTTTGCCATGACACTTATAGCAAGAGATATCGACTTCAACACTGGGCTCCGTAAACGGAAAATATGATGGTCGAAGCCGAATTTGCCGTTCCTCACCAAACATTTTCCTAGCCAGTATTAACAGGGTTCCTTTTAAATCAGCAAGCGTGGCTTCATGATCAACGACTAAAGCTTCGATTTGCATAAACTGATGTGAATGGGTTTGATCATCATCATCACGTCGGTATACTTTCCCCGGGCAAATAATTTTGATTGGTTTGTTTCCGCTGTTTTCCAACAGAGTTCGAATTTGCACTGGAGAAGTATGAGTTCTTAAAAGCAATTCTTCAGTAATATAAAATGAGTCTTGCATATCTCTTGCGGGATGTGATTTCGGTAAATTCAACATTTCGAAATTGTATAAGTCTTGTTCGATTTCCGGACCTTCTTTAACAGTGTAACCGAGCCCGATGAACAAATCTTCGACTTCTTCGATTACTTGGCTGACCAAATGTTTAGCACCAACGGGAAACACACGGCCGGGAAGGGAAACGTCAATCGTCTCTTTGGCCAATTTTTCGGCAATAATACGTTTTTCGATTTGTGAATAAAAATCCTCAAAATGCTTGATTACTTCGTCTTTAGCAGCATTTACAGCCTGACCAAATTTGGGTTTTTCTTCATTGGAAAGGTTTTTCATTTCCGTCATCCATTGGGAAAAACACCCTTTTTTGCCTAAATACTTGGCTTTCAAATCATTTAGTTCATTAATAGTATCAATGGTTTGAAACGCTGTATTAATCTCCTGTAGTACTTCTTGTAATTGTTGCTTGATTTCCATGGTTTCACATCCCTTAAATAATGTATAATCGACTGAATAAAAAAATCGCCCCAAAAAGGACGATTATCAACCGTGGTACCACCTTTGTTCCAGTCATGACTGGCAACTTAAAATCGGTAACGTTGATTAAACGGGAGCATTAACCCCACTCAAAAGGTGAATTCATCAATTCGGACATGAGATCATTACAGCCTCGGGATCTCTCTCTAAAAATGTCGTGATAATTGATTACTATTTCTTTGTCATCGCTTTTATATCGAATTCATTATATCAATCATTTTTTAAAAATACAACCCTAATTGCGATGATTTCCGAAAAATGCCAATAGGCGAAGAATTTCAACATATATCCAAACCAAAGAAACCATCATTCCCAAGGCCAAAACCCAACTATAGGACACATCAACTTGGCCAATGACGCAAGCTTTGATATTTTCAAAGTCCAAAAAAAGATAAAAAGCCGACAATAGTGCTGATAAAATGGATACGATAATGTATAAAGTCCCCCCGCCAAATGGCAATATCATTCCCAGGACCGACATCATAATCACAGTGATTAAAGCAACGACCATAAATGAAGCAAACCGGACGTTAACTTTGATAATATTCATTGAATACAATAGCATCATTACCAGTAATACAACAACGGTTGTAATAAGTGCCGTTGGTACAATTCCTTCATAAAGAGTTTCGTATGCAACTGAGACAATTCCGAGAATCAATCCTTCACAGGCTGCATATAAAACTGAAAGATATGGGGCGAAACGGACTGACCGTGTTCCAATGATCACCGCAATGAAACCAACAATGACGGCACCAATCAATAAGGGAATAGATACAAGGTTAGGATTGGCTATAAAATAACAGCCAGTTCCCAGCGTAATCAATACTAAAAATACGGTTTTTATGGCGACATTGGTGTAAGTAACCGGCCGATCCGAAGCAATAGTATTGTTAATCGAATGATAAACCGGATTGGAACTGTGTATTCTCATGTTAAGACCTCCACCAAGAAATATTATACTCATGTTTGTTATGTTTTTGTGAGATTATTAACATCTTCACATATCGAATAATGACATTTGACTTTCTTCGATTAAACCTTTGAAAGCACCAATCCCATCTAATTTATCAAATAATGTATTAGAAATTCGCGTCCGATTGCGGACATCTTGTTTGGAAAGAAATGGTTTTTCCTTCCGCGCTTCAATGATTGAAGATGCAACATTCTTTCCTAAAGAATCGACGACGACAAACGGCATAATCAAGGACATATGATTGTCCGAGATCAGAAAATCAGCAGCATCTGAATGATGGATGTCAACAGGAGAAAATGTGAATCCACGTTTGTACATTTCTAAAGCCAGTTCTAAAACCGTCACTAAATTAAGGTCTCTCTCCGAAGCCTCGTTTCCGGACTCGTTGATAGCATCGAGTCGGGATTTAATTCCGACTTCCCCTCCCATAAAGGCATCTACGTCGAAAATAGCCGCTCGTTTGGAAAAATACGCCGAATAGAAATATATCGGTTTATAGAGTTTGAACCAGGCAATTCGCATCGCCATCATGACATATGCCGTCGCATGGGCTTTTGGAAACATATATTCAATTTTACTGCATGACCATATATACCATTCTGGGACTCCAGCTTGCCGCATTAAATCAGCATAACTTGACCATTTGTCCGGTGTTGATGGTGCTTTTCCTTTTCGAACAAATTCCATAATCTCGAAAGCCATTGTTGGCTGCATGCCATACTTGATTAAATCAATCATGATATCGTCGCGACAACCGATAATGTCTTTGAAGTCAATCCGCCCGAAATCTTTACGGCGTCCGGATATCAAATCCTGAGCATTACTATTCCAAACATTGGTGCCGTGAGACAGACCGGATATTTTGACAAGCTCCGCAAAATTTTGAGGTCGGGAATCCCTTAACATCCCCCGTACAAAGTTAGTTCCGAATTCAGGAATACCATATGAAGCAATTTCCGAACGAATATCGTCGGTAGTTAACCCAAGCACTTCAGTACCACTCAATAATCGATATACATTTTTATCATCGACGGGAATATCTTGAGCTTTGGAAAAAGGAAATTCCAACGGTTCTTGTTTGACTAAATCCATTAGATACCGGATAACCGTTGGGTCATCATGACCTAAAACGTCTAATTTGAAGAGGTTACTTTCAAATGAGTGATAATCATAATGAGTAGTCTTCCAATTTGTATCCGATGAATCTCCCGGATATTGAATTGGGGTGACATCAAATATTTCTTTATTATTAGGGACGACGACGATGCCACCCGGGTGTTGACCGCTAGTCCGTTTGGATCCTTCGATGCCTTTGGCTAATCGTTCCATTTCCGCCCGTCGGATCTTAATCGGAGCTAGATTTTGTTGTTCCAAAGCCTCATTAATTTTTTTATAATAATCGCGAACCATAGCAAAAGCCGTCTTGGCAGCACATGTTCCAATCGTTCCCGCTCGGAAAGCATAATTTTCACCAAAGAGTTTGCGAATATATTCATGAACGGTTCCTTGATAGTCGCCAGAAAAGTTTAAATCAATATCAGGCACTTTATCGCCTTTAAAGCCGAGAAATGTCTCAAAGGGGATATCGTGTCCGTTTTTAATTAATTGAGTTCCACAAATCGGACATTCTTGGTTGGGAAGATCCCATCCGCAATCCGAATGATCAAGTAAGTGTTGATTTCGAATCTCGAAATCATTCATTCCATATAGTTTCTTCTCTTCTTCGGTCTTTTTGAATGCTGAGAATTGACATTTCGGGCAAGTATAGTGTGGTGGCAAAGGATTTACTTCGGTGATATCCATAAACGTCGCAACGAGGCTAGAGCCAACCGAACCTCGACTACCGACAAGATAACCATCATCATTAGATTTTTTTACCAGTAGATGGGAGATGTAGTAAATTGTCGAAAATTTATTCTTGATGATACTACCAAGTTCTTTTTCCAATCTGGTACTGATAATTCCGGGAAGAGGATTACCATATACTTTGCGAGCTTTTTCGCGAACCATGGTCTCAACTTTATTTTTAATTGATGGAACACCTTGTTCCGCTAAAAATTCATCCGTTGGTGCAAAAAGATCTTTACCGAATATTTCGATTGAATCGCATTGATCCATAATCATATTCGGGTTCTTTATGACAATTTCCGATGCCGTCTCTGCCCCTAAAAAGCGAAACTCTTCCAGCATTTCTTCAGTAGTCATAAAGTGTTGACTGGGTTTTTCTTTCTCGCTATGCAACTTGTGAAAACCACCACCGACTTGAGGGTTCTCAATCATTATCTCTCGATACTTCTTATCATCAATATCGAGATGATGAACGTCGCCTGTCGCACAGACAGGGATGGTCAATTCATGTCCAACATCGACGATTTTTTTTATTACATCTTGAATTACCATTGCCCAATTGGGAATTGAATGATTCATATAACTAAAGGTAGATAATGGCTGAACTTCGAGATAATCATAGAATTTAGCAGCCTCAACTAAATCGGCTCTTGTCTTGTTCATCGCAATTTCGAAGAATAGTGAATTACGGCAACCGGAACTGATTAAGATGCCTTTTCGATGTCGTTCAAGATAGGATCTGGTAATTTTGGGGTCACGGTCAAAAAAGGTTGTTGAAGCCTCTGATAAAATTTTATATAAGTTTTTTAATCCTTCTTGTTTTTTCACCAAAAGATTAATATGGTTTGGATAAGGATATTTATGAACATTCTCCCGATCAATTATCCGGTTGATATCACTGAAGCGATTAATTCCTTGTTTTTTTAATTCTTTGAGCATATGCAAAAAGATTTCTGCTGTCGCCTTGGCATCATTGATTGCACGATGATGTCCGTTCAAAGGGACTTTTAAAAGCTTACATAATTGATCAAGAGAATATCTTTGCCGATTGGGATAAATAGCTTTTGCGAGCATCAGCGTATCAATCGATGGTTGATTGTCATTATCAATAGCTAATTCCTGATAGTGATAATTGATATGGCCAATATCGAAATCGGCATTATGCGCAACCAATATCGCTCCCGAACTAAAGTTGAAGAACTCAGGCATTACCAATTCGATTTTCGGAGCGTTCATTACATCACTATTGGTGATGCCGGTCAAATTAGTCGTAAACTCACTGATTTGTTTTCCCGGATTAATAAAGGTTGAGTATTCACCAATAATAGTACCACTTCTGATTTTTATCGCTGCGATTTCAATCAAAGTGTCATAAACAACCGAAAGTCCAGTCGTTTCAATATCAAAGACGACATAAGTGGCGTCATTAAGCATCGAAGCGGATTTTCCTCTAGTAATTGTTACGTTCAAATCATCGGCATAAACCAGCTCAAGGCCATAAAGACCCTTGATACCCGTATCTTTTACGGCGTGGAATAAATCGGGAAATGCTTGAACAGATCCGTGATCGGAGACACCGATTCCCAAATGTCCCCAAGTTCGCGCCCGAGATACAAATTCATCCATTGTATTGACGCCGTCCAAAGCTGACATTTTCGTATGCAAGTGCAATTCAACTCGTTTTTCGACAGCATCGTCGGTTCGCAAATCTTTGGGAATCAAATCGCTGGATCTGGCAATGCTGACAGCATTGATGATGATTTCACCATAAAATGGTTCATAAATCGCGAACCCATGGGCAATAATTCCACTGCCTTCGTGGATTTCCTTACAAAATCGCAATTCATCCGCTGAGGAAATGCGTTTTTTTATTAAAATAGAATCATTATGATCACTGATAATAATATTGGCTTGGCTAAAGGTCCGAAGCTGTCTGATTTCGATGATGACGGCCGTTCCTCGCACGGTAAAATTAGCTTTGTTACCGTTTTTAGCTTTATATTCTTCGAGTTCTAATTCATCAAAAGGAATTTTATCAAGCGAAATAAAATCGTTATCAACTGGTTTATCTTCATATAATTGGATGTATTTTATCGCCGAAGAAGGGCTAGAAATTTCATTTGAAGCCACGAAAACCCGATTCGTTTTTTCGATTTCTTCGACGATCGGTTTACTAGTCTCATCTATTTGAATATCTACCGTAGCTTTGATTCCATTTTTTAAGAGTTCGGTTTCGATTTCCTTGCGAAACATACTTGCAGACATCGCTCCTGAAGGCACTTTAATCCTAATCGTCCCGTTGGCAATATCGGTCGGGTAGTCTTTAAGCGGCATAACCCGTCGGTCTTCTTCGACCAAAACATCAATAACATAATCATAATAATCATTTAAATCAGCATCAGAAAACGTATCGATGCTCATTTGATAATCAACGTGTTTTACTGATGGATTAAAGGTTGAAATCGAAAGTAATTTCGTGATAAAATTCCGATATCTCAATATCGGTATTGGTCGTTCAAAGTTTATCAAAAAGAACCAACTGCCCATTGATGGGTCAACTTCAAGATGTTCTAACGTAGCGTATTCGGAAACTGCTTGATCTTCAATTCCCAGTAACTCGAGCAATTTTTCAATACCTTGATCCATACTATCAACTCCCAATTGTATGTTCTAATTATATCATAGTTTTTAAGTAACTACCGCCAAAAACAAATATCTAAACAAGAAAAAAACAGTCCGTAGACTGTTCATTAAAATTCCGCTGTGACTTTTCCGGCTAGGATTTCTTCCAAGGCTTGTCCAACCGGTTTGACACATTTATTGTCGACCGATGAAAATCCGTCCTGCTTGATAATTTTGGCGCGTTTAGCCGCGATATAGGCTAATTTATACTTTGAATCGATGACCTTTAATAATTCGTCGATAGACGGATAACGAAGACCGTCGGTATTTCTTGTGGCCATTATTCTTTTCCCTCCATGAGTTTCGTGTATTTTTGAATCGAACGTTCGGTTTTTGCATGTTCAGCCCGGATAATGGCATAAATACGATCCGCGGCATTATAAACGTCGTCGTTGACAACGATATAGTCATACTTATATGCTAATGGATATTCACGCTCGGCTTTAGCCAACCGTTGTGCTATCGTTGATACATTATCAGTTCCTCGATGATATAGTCGTTCTTCTAATTCCTTCTTTGAAGGCGGAACAATAAAGACGAACACTGCATCAGGCATCTTCTCACGGACTTGTAAAGCTCCTTGAACTTCGATTTCGATGATAACTTCTTTTCCCTCTGACAATTTTTGTTCGATATATGACAAAGGAGTTCCATATAATTCACCGACAAATTCTGCGTATTCTAATAATTTGCCTTCGTGGATGTATTGTTCGAATTCAGCACGGGAAACAAAAAAGTAGTCGACTCCATTGATTTCTCCAACACGGGGTTTTCGAGTAGTCATGGAAACCGAATAGCAAAAATTATTTTCCGGCATTTGAAACAATGCCTTCCGAATTGTGCCTTTTCCAACACCGGAAGGACCGCTCATGACAACTAACAATCCCCGTTCGTTGAGTTTCATGTCCGGCCTCCTACTGATTTTTCATATTATTAACTATAATACCACATAATCCAAAATTAGTAAATTTTTTTCGTGAATATCTGATGTGTGATATAATGATGACGGTGATTATATGAGCATGGACGGCCGTTTTATTTTCCACTTGGCTAAAGAAATGAATGTCTTTTTGCGCTCCGGACGCATTAATAAGCTCTATCAGTTGTCAAAAACTGATTTTTTGTTCCTCATTTATGCCAACAGTGAAAATTTCCAATTATATCTGTCCTTATCCTTACAAAACCCGCGCTTGCACTTGTCGCGGAAAGTCTATGATAAACCCGCTTCACCAACCGGTTTTTGTATGTTCTTGCGGAAATATCTCGAAGGCGGTTTCATCAGCGATATCGTCACTGTAAATGATGACCGAATCATCAAAATCGTTATCGAAAATAATAATGATTTTGGCGAAAAAATGACATACTATGTTTTTGCAGAGTTAATGGGCAAATATGCCAATTTGATAATCACCGATAAAGACTGGCTGATTATTGATTGTTTTAAGCACGTTAGTCCCTTTGAAGGGCAACAACGATCCTTTTTACGAGGGATAAAATACGAATTGCCAATCGATGGTAAAATCGCTCCTTCGGATGTCTTTGCCGTTCAAACCTTTTTAGAAACAAATTCCGAAATAACCGCAAAAATGCTTGTTGATGGCATCCGCGGGATTTCGCCATTATTCGCTACTAGTTTTATCTCCTCGATGTTTAATCAAAAAATATCAAAGTATGATTTGTTTTTCCAAATGCTTTTTCATCCCGTTGAACCAACAGCCGTCACTATCGATGATAAAACAAAATACTACTACTTTGACGTCTTTCCCTCGGGAATAAAAAAAACCTATCAATCGCTCTCACATCTTTTGGACGATGTTTTTTTTGAATCTGGTCAGCTTGAACGAACCAAGCAAGTATCTAAGTATATTTATCAACTTATCAAACGCGATTATGATCGGAATAAAGACAAACTCGAGAAACTGACGGAAGACCTTAATGAAGCCAAAAACGCTGACATTCTGCGAATGTACGGCGATCTAATTCGACAATATCCGGATCAGATAAAAAAAGGCGATGATCAACTAAATGCATTTTGTTACGAACTTAATAAGGATGTAACTATCCCCCTTGATCGGTTGTTAACCCCTAATCAAAATGCCATCGCATATTATAAAAAATACAAAAAAAACCGTCAAGCAATCACCCATCTTTCAACCCAAATCGCACTTACAAATCATGAAATCGCATATTTTGATTTGTTAATGACTCAAATAGAAACTGCATCATTATTTGATCTTTTAGAAATTACTGAGGAATTAAAAATCAATCACTACCTGCCAGCAAAACCAAAAAAAGCAATTAACAAACGACCAAATTATGACATTTATCTTGATTCAGAAACGATCGAAATAATCGTGGGCAAAAATAACATGCAAAATGATTTTATAACCCATGTCCTTGGAAAAGCTAACGAATGGTGGTTTCATACCAAGGATATTCCCGGAAGTCATGTTTTAGTTAGGAGTGAGGGCGATCTATCCGAGGCAACGATTCGAGCTGCCGCCAACTTGGCCAGTTATCATTCTCAAGCCAAAATGTCATCCTCAGTCCCCGTCGATTATACGTTGATTAAATACGTAAAAAAAATCCCGGGATTCCCGGGAAGTTTTGTAACCTATACGCATCAAAAAACAATTTTTATTGATCCTAATCTCGCCTTAATCGAACAAATGATTAAGAAAAAATGAAACTGGATGATGTTTGGGAATCATCCAGTTATTTTTTTACGATTTCATGCTTAACCATTTTCACAAAATCGGCGATTGGCAATGTGACTTGTTCCTGCTCGCCATAACGACGGTAAGTTATTGTTTTTTCCGCCACTTCCTTGTCGCCTAAAACCAGTTGATAAGGAATCTTTTTAGTTTGTGCTTCGCGAATTTTATATCCCAGTTTTTCTTCACGATAATCAGCTTCAATGCGGAATTCGTTTTCCGAAAGAACTGAGATGATTTCTTCAGCGTAAACTTTATGAATTTCGTTGTTTACAGGAATTACTTTGATTTGAACTGGGGCTAACCAAGTTGGAAATGCTCCCGCATAATGTTCAATCAAAATACCGATGAAGCGCTCAATGGAGCCAAACAAAGCCCGGTGCAACATTACCGGTCGTTTTTTCTCTCCGTATTGATCAATATAGGTCAAGTCGAAACGTTCCGGTAGATTCATATCGAGCTGAATGGTACCACATTGCCAAATGCGATTCATCGAATCTCGAAGTTTAAAATCAAGTTTTGGGCCATAAAAAGCGCCATCACCAGGGTTGATTTTATACTCTTTTCCCATGCCGTTTAATGCATCTGCTAAAGCTTTTTCCGCGCGATCCCAGGTTGCGATTTCACCGATATATTTTTCCAATGGCCGTGTTGACAATTCAATATGGTATGACAACCCAAAGACCGAGTACATATAATCATATAATCTGACGAGTTCGGATATTTCCTTGACAATCATGGCTTCGGTCATAAAAATATGTGCATCGTCTTGAGTAAAGTTGCGAACCCGAAAGAGACCGTTTAACGCACCACTGGCTTCATGACGATGAACTAGTCCTAATTCTCCGATTTTAAGCGGGAAATCTTTATAGGAATGGATGTCGTGTTTATAAACAAGCATTCCGCCGGGGCAATTCATGGGTTTTATGGCGTATTCCTGATCATCAATCGTCGATGTGTACATATGTTCACGATAATTAATCCAATGCCCAGAAATCTCCCAAAGCTCTTTGTTAAGCATAATTGGTGTCTGAATTAACTTGTAGCCTTCTTTGAGATGAACTTTGTACCAAAAACTCTCTAATTCACGTCTGAGAATCATTCCGTTTGGTAACCAAAAGGGGAATCCCGGTCCATATTCGGAAAGCATAAACAAATCTAATTCTTTGCCAAGTTTGCGATGATCACGTTTTTTTCGTTCTTCAACTATTCTTAAGTAATTAGCTAGTTCCTCAGCGCTAAAGAAACTGGTGCCATAAATCCGCGTCAGTTGTTTGTTTTTAGCGTCACCACGCCAATAGGCGCCGGCAAGACTAAGCAGTTTGAAATGTTTCAGCCATTTTGTTGATGGCACGTGTGGTCCTCGGCATAAGTCAGTGAAATCACCTTGAGAATACAAAGTAATAATTTCACCTTCTGGAAGATCATTGATAATTTCCGTTTTATAAACATCATTTGTAAACATTTTTAGTGCTTCCGCTTTTGTTACTTCCTGACGAGACACGGTTTCGCCTTGAGCAACTAATTTCGCCATCACTTTTTCGATTTCCGGCAAATCACTGTCTGTTAGAACTGTATCGCCTAAATCAATGTCGTAATAAAACCCTTCTTCAATGTTGGGGCCAACACCAAATTGGGCTTTTGGGTACATTATTTTGATAGCCTGGGCCATTAAATGTGCTGAAGAATGGCGAATTATATCCAGCGCGACCGGTGAATCATCGGTAATTAGGACTACTTTCGCATCGGCTTCAATAGGACGAGATAAATCAACAAGTGTCCCATTAACTTCCGCAGCCAGACAACGCTTCCGCAAAGAAGGCGAAATCGCCAAAGCAATGGCATCCGCTGATACCCCTTTGGCAAAACTTTTAATATTTCCGTCGGCGAATTGAATACTTATCATGATAAAACCTCCTAAAATATAAAAAATCGTCCTTATTGAAGGACGATTATTAACCGTGGTACCACCTTTATTCCGGATCAATCCGGCACTTAAATCCGTTAACGCCGGCTACGGGTCCTTTTCGAAGGCCAACTCCCAGGCGGTAATCACTATAGCTATCCAAGATGGCTTTCACCGGTTCCATCCTCGCTTATGGGGCTATTATGATCGTGTCCTGTTCACAGTTTTTGTATCTTTGAATATATTATATAGCAATTGTAACAATTGTCAAGGCTATCGAATGGGTTTTTCTGTCAATTCGAATTCCAAAGCTAACTCATGAATTCGCTCATAAATCCGAACCGCTTTAGCTTTCTCGTTGCTGGAAGCATCGATTTGCATTGCTTCAATCAAAGAACGCATCTTAATGTTCGATGCAAAGAAAGTTGGTAGTTCATCCAAAACCCGATGCTGTAAAATCGGCCCCAAAACTTCATCACGAATAAATGCCGAATTCGTTTCACCCCCGATATCATCTAAAAAGAGAATATCCACGGCTTTTAAGCGTTGGATTTTTTCTTCAAGATCACCGCTACCGATTGATGATTTGAGTTCACGAACCAAATCTGGATAATAGGCAAAAATGATATTAAAGTTCTTTTTAGCCAGTTCATTGGCCATCGCTGCTAAAATATAAGTTTTACCAGAACCAAATAAACCAGATAAATACATCCCTTTTTTGGGATTAGTTTTGGAATAATCATGTAAAAACTCTAGCATGTATTTTTGGATTTCTTTGCGGGAAGGTCCGATCAAATCAAAATCGCTGAAATCAGCGTTAAATACTTTTCGAGGGACATACATGGCATCAATTTTCATGCGGCTTTCATCGGCCGTATTGAAATGACATTTGCTATAATCCAAGGTAATCTCGGAATCATACATCACTAACTTTGGTTGCATGCCGATGTAACTAAGTTTACACTCATAGAGTCCTTGGCATTTTTGACAAATATCCTTTGATTCTTTGAAAGTCATCAGTTGGTTGATTCCAATGATAATCGTATCGTGTTTTAAGTCATTGTTAAGGACAAACCGGTTGATTATGGCATCTTCAAGCAACCGATCGATGACTTCGTCGGGATTGATTGATGATGGCTTTTCCATCAAATAATCGCTGATTTTTTTCATCATAAACTCCTTTTGTTACTTTATTGACTTTAAATAGTCATCAAGCCAGTCAATTTTAACTTCTGGTTTACTGGTTTTGCCGACACGATTACTAATTTTTTTCTCGGCCGGATTTTGATTGCGGGTGTATTCACTGTTTAAATGGCGGACATAATCGAGGGCCATTCTTACATCATTGATTTGATTACGCTTCCACGACATCCCAATCTTTTGGTAATAGGCATAAGGTGGCATATCACCATTATTATTTTTGATTGTATATGCTAACAGGACATTAACAACGCCTTTATCAAGTTTTATCTCTTCAATTAATCTTTCAACGACACGAAGATCAGAGTCAGACACTAACCCTCCCAACAACTGAGAAAGTAATTTTTTCGGACCGATTGTGCCAAAGTAGTCGAAAGGATTGGTGGGATTACCATCTTGGAGATCTTTCTCATCAACTTCGAGAATGGGTTCACTCATTGCTGTGTCGAATTTAAAATGATCTCGTGCTTGCTTTGATAGTTTTGCGAGATCAACGCTGGAATATGTTTCATCGATAGCTTTGGCAAAAACGGTGTGCATCGCCGTTTCATCAAGATCATACACATATGCCAGATTTACAATTTTTTCTTTAACTGCATCCGATAGTAAATTACGAACTTTATTTTCATCTGGGAAACCTTCCACAAATATTCGAAAATCAAAATCATTATTATTGATGTTAATCGACTTATCTCGACTCGTAGCGATAAATTCCCCTTCTGTCATTTTTTTTCCGTTGGGTATGGCAGGGAAAACATCATTAAAGGATTTAGTAAGATTAAGAAAATCAGTCTTGTTAACGGGAACGATACGAAACAGTTTGAGAATTTTCTCGTAGCGTGAATCCGTCACGCAATTCTGCAAATAGGAGCCTAAAATACCATCATTAATGAAGCTTGCGGCTGAGGATGGTAATTTCATTTCATAGGCAAAGCAGTCATTGTGAAAATAGACATTCATTAACCCGATCGCTTCAAGATGGTGGCGTGCGTCTTCGATTTTTGCCACTTTATTATTGAGAATGCTTTCAAGATCGCTATGTAAATAGTGATCTGACATAAGGTTTTGTCGATTGATTAGATGCCACAAAGTCGAATATAAAGAAAACGCCAAAACGCCGATAATCGGTTGATATAGTAAACTTAGCACCTGAAAATCGTTGGCGGAGATATTGGCTTTAGCATAAACAAAGAATTGATCTGTAGTTCTGATTTTGTCCATGTGGATCCTTCCAATTATGGGTGTAATGAAACCCCGATGAATTGTAATGCCGTATCAAAAAAACGGTAAAACGCGATGACTACTTTTCGAGGTTTTCCCCAACCGATTATTCCGAACCAATTGATCTTCATATCTAAAGCCATTTCATTCGGCCCCGAAATAAAAAAGGTTATGATGCCATCAAAGCCATTGCCAACGATATGAATTTCCTTATGAATTTCATTGATAACCTGGATTTCCACCTTTTTTGCTTGCGCTAGCTCCCTAGCAGCTTGGAGCCCTTCTGCAAAAGTGTTGCAGTAGTATCTAGTTCGCAATTCATGGTCAGGATGCAGATCTTTTGTTTCACAAGTGTTCGATAAGAAACTTTCAATTGCCATGTTTATCACCCTTTAATTTTATTAAGAATCTGATAAAACTGGGTTTCTGTTTTTGATAAATCGGCAGAATTATCGATAACATATGTCGATAATTTACGTTTTTCCGCTAATGACATTTGGGAATTAATCATTTTCAGTGCTGTTGTCTTGTCAATATTGTTTCTATTCATCAATCGCCTGATCTGGATGTCCGGTTCGACCATAACTACGATTGTTTGATCACAAATTGAATCGTATCCTGATTCAAATAACAGTGGTACTTCGATGACAACAAAAGGTTCAAGAGCATTACGATATTTATCGATCATCATCCCGATGGCACGTTTAATTTCTGGATGTGTGATTTCATTTAGTCGTTTCCGTTTATTTTCGTCGTTAAAAACAATTGCGCCTAAAACCTGCCAATCTATGGCGTAATCTTTCCCGACGATATCTCCAGAAAACTCACTGATAATTTTATTATACAGTATTTTTCCGGGTTTTGAAAGTTCTTTATAGATATTATCGGCATTGATTACCTTGACCCCAACCCTTTGAAAAAATTTGGCAACTGTGGACTTCCCCGAGGCTACTCCCCCGGTCAAACCGATGATTTTCATCATTCATCATTCCTTTTCTTTTGACAAGTCGGGCAGTAAAATGTACCCCGTCCCCCGACTTTGATTTTCGCTATCAAAGTCTGGCATACCGCACAAGGTTTTCCTTCTTTTCCATGAACTTTGAGTTCGTTTTGAAAACGGCCAGCAACACCTAAACTTGAATAATATGTTCTAACGGTTGTTCCGCCGGCCGCAATTGCCTGTTTCAAAACCAAGCGGCTGGCATCAATCAGGCAACCCCAATCGGCATTTGTCAAATGAAATGCTTTCATTTCTGGATTAATCTGGCAGCGCCATAAAATCTCATTAACATAAATGTTACCTAAGCCACACACGATTGTTTGATCAAGCAAAACACTCTTGATAGGTCGACAACTCTTTTTAATCTTCGCTTGTAAATAGGCGATGGTAAAACTATCATTAAAGGGCTCTAGTCCGAGCGAAATAATACTTTTGCTTTTTCTCTCATCGCCCGCTGGTACCAGTTCCATCGTTCCAAACTTACGAGTATCATGATATCTCATTGACGTGTGGTCGGTAAAAACGAAGACGATATGTTCATGCTTGTCAATTGGATCGGCATCAGACTTCAGAAAGAATTTGCCTTCCATCCGCAAATGTGAAATCAATGTGTAATCATCGAGAATAAAAAATAAATACTTTCCATATCGATCCAAGTTCCGAATCGTTTGTCTAACTA
>JAQWBC010000031.1 GCA_028707415.1 Candidatus Izemoplasmatales bacterium | reverse complement strand
GGTGGCAATGCCATTTTATCGATTAATGGTACATTCCAACTAGAAACGATTAACCGTCGACTATTCGGATTAGATCTTATTTCTGCAATTACATTATTAAGTTGATCAATTGATGTTCCATTGGCCCCCTCAAAATTTCGCCATTGACGACCATAAATAGGGCCAAGTTCCCCGTGTTTATCTGCAAAATCAGGATCATTCTTTATTTTTGTGATGAATTCATCCATTGATTCGTTAAGATATTCAGGACTTTGTTGGTATTTAGCATACGGCCAGTCATTCCAAATCCGGACGTCGTTTAAAACCAAGTAACGAATATTGGTATCGCCCTTAATGAACCAAAGTAATTCATGGATAATTGATTTCAAATGAACTTTTTTGGTCGTCAATAATGGGAACCCATCTGCTAACGAAAAACGCATTTGATATCCAAAAGCAGAAATAGTTCCGGTATTGGTTCGATCGGCTTTTTGTAATCCGTGATCGAGCACATAATGTAAAAGGTCGAAATATTGCCGCATAGCATATCACCTGGATTTTATTATACCATTTCGGATTGATGAAAAAAAGAAAAAGATGCTTTTTGCATCTTAGTCTTTATTGGAACTGATGAATGAAATTTTTTCGACGATAATTTCCGGGTATGAAAAACTTTTTTTGTTTTCGCAGACGTGTTCTTTTTGGGAAATCCGCGCCTTGATGCCCACAATCGAACCTTTCTTGCAGTAATCGACTGTTGCTTCAGCGACACCACTCCATAATGTGCAATTAAAAAAGTCGGTTTCATACTCGTTGGTTTCGCCACTTTTAAAACCGCGTTGAACAGCAATGCGAATTGTCGTAACCGATTTACCTTCTTCTGATTTGCGAAGCTCAGGGTCGGCAGTCAAACGTCCTACTAGAATAAGTTGATTAAGCATATATCCTCCTGATATGATGTTTGTCTACTATCGTATCAGAAGCGTTAAAATGCAACAAATGACATTATGAAGCGCGCATTGAATTGTTTAAAATGGGTTTTTTAGAATTCGTTATTTTATATTAACATTTTTTTCTTTGAGTGCAGAAATATTGTTAAATTTGCTAAAAAAGAACCAGATTTTGTAAAAAAAAAAAGCTTTCGCAAGCTGTTTTGTTTGCCTTCGCTTTTTATCTATCTATCCGTGTCCTCATTTGTAAAATATGGATGTTTGTCAATCTGAATCGCATTAGCGACAATGTTTTGCGGAAAAGAAGATATTTGTTTATTTAATTTTATAACGATCGCATTGTAATGTCTGATTGCCATTTGCATTGCTATTTGGGAATTATTTAAGGCAATTGTTAGTTCCTCAGAATCCGTATTTATTTTTGAATTGGCGGACTCCTTAGTGATGTTTAAAATATTATCTGCGATAGTGTTCAATTGCTTTAATAAACGAGCTTTATCTGTGAAAGTTGCATTTTGAGGAATGCCTTTATGCCATTCGTAAACAGAACTTAAAGTCTCAGTCCCGATGTTTTCCTCAACGCAAATCGCCGCAATTATTGTAACCAAAGCGTGAATTCTTTTCTCCAAAGCAACATCAATTCCCGATTGGGCTTCACAAATCCGGACATTGAGTTGATACAAACGTTTCATTGTTAAGCCATACCACAAAACGATGAAAAGAATCATAACGATAGCGACTACGATAATGATATCACTGGTTAACGATAAAGTTATAATCATATTACCACGCTCCTTCATCATTGTCGTAAAAAAGAATGCAAGTCTATTTAAACATAATGCAAGCACGAACGGCTTTTTTCCATCCGGAATATAATTGTTTGCGAAGCGTATCGGAAATAATCGGTTTATAGATTTTATCGATCCCCCACATTGCTCTTATTTCTGCAATATTCCAAAAGCCAACTGCTAGACCGGCAAGATAACAGGCTCCAAGAGCCGTTGTTTCACTTGTGACCGGTTTATCGATATAATTATCGAGAATATCACTTTGAAACTGCATTAAAAAGTCGTTATTAGATGCGCCACCATCAACTCTTAAGCGATTTAGCTTGATTTTGGATTCATCTTCCATAACATCCAGAACATCTTTCGTTTGATAGGCAATAGCTTCTAAAGTCGCGCGGATGATATGTTCTCGCTTTGTCCCGCGAGTGATACCAAAGATTGCCCCTTTGGCTTCTTTTTCCCAATATGGAGTTCCTAGTCCGACAAATGCAGGAACAAAATATACACCCATATTGTTTTCACAATCTTTAGCATATGTTTCAGTTTCGAATGACTTATAGATTATTTTGAGACCGTCACGGAGCCATTGTACTGCTGAACCCGCAACAAATATCGAGCCTTCAAGCGCATAAATTATTTTACCGTCAATTCCCCAAGCGATTGTTGTTAATAGGCCTTTTTGCGAACGAATTGGCTCCGTTCCGGTGTTCATCAAAATAAAACATCCGGTGCCATATGTGTTTTTGACATCGCCTTTATTAAAGCAAGTTTGCCCAAATAAAGCTGCTTGCTGATCGCCGGCAATTCCCGAGATGGGAATCTCATTGCCATAAAAAACGTTTTTCGCTGTCATACCATAAACCATCGATGACGGACAGGCGACCGGCAGCATGGATTTTGGAACGCCAAAAATCTTTAGCAATTCTTCATCCCATTTCACATCATAGATATTAAACAATAAGGTCCTCGATGCATTGGAATAGTCAGTAACGTGTTTTTTTCCATTTGTTAAATTCCAAACTAACCACGAATCAATTGTTCCAAAGAGTAATTCTCCTTTATCGGCCTGTTCGCGCGCCCCTTTTACATTATCGAGTATCCACTTAATTTTGGTTCCAGAAAAATACGGATCAATTAACAACCCGGTTTTTTTTCGAATAATGTCTTCGTAACCTTGATTTTTTAAATCCTCACAGATAGAACTAGTCTGCTTACTTTGCCAGACAATAGCATTATATATTGGCTTACCGGTTTTTTTATTCCAAACGACAGTCGTCTCACGCTGATTGGTGATTCCAATGGCAACAATTTGATTGGGAGTAATTTTAGCTTTCATCAAACACTCGCTAATGCAAACAGTTACAGACCCCCAAATTTCGAGTGGATCATGAAGGACAAATCCCGGTTCGGGAAAGTATTGTGTAAATTCATGTTGGCTCAAACAAACAATTTCTCCTTGATGATTGAATAAAATTGCTCGAGAGGAAGTCGTCCCTTGATCAATTGCTAAAATGTATTTTTCCATGCTTGTTCACCTCGTCAATTTATTATATCAAAAAGTATTCCACAATTAAACAAAAAATGCTATAATCGATGCAAAGATAAATTCATTTTCGAGGTGAAAATATGAAAAAAATGATTCTCCATGATTCTGCTAATAATAACATTCATGTTTATCTGTATGAACCTTCATCCAAACCCTATTGCGGCATTGTCCAAATTATCCATGGTGCTAGTGAGCATTTTGCCCGATATGGCCTCTTCGCTGAGTTTTTAACTGCCAAAGGATATGTTGTCATCGGCTCTGATATTCTCGGTCATGGATTGTCAACTCCGACAACCGACTTTGTCCATTTCGCCGATAAAAACGGCGCTGATTTGGCATTTGAATCAATCACCATCGTCAAGGACACCATCACAAACATGTTCCCAAAACTTCCCGTTTATATTCTTGGTCATAGTATGGGGTCTTTTCTCGCTCGAAAAGCAATTATAATGTTTCCAAACTACTATCAAAAAGCCATCATCTCTGGTACTACTACCACCCCGATGATGACGACAAGTATGGGAATGATGATGTGCAATATTATCAAAGCTTTCTATGGACCACGACACATTTCGCCGATGATTCAAAAGATGGCTATTGACTCATGTCCTGCTAAAATGCGAAAAGATGGGATTATTAAAGAACGGGATGTCGAATGGTTGACTAAAAACGTCGACATTCAAAACTATTATCATGATTCGCCAATGTGCGGGCAACCATTTACTGTTTCCGCTAACCGCGATATGTTCAGTTGGATGGCTTTTGTCGACAAACTTGCCAACATTAATCAGGGCAATAAGGAAATGCCAATCTATTTCATGTCTGGGGCAAATGATCCTTTAAGCAATTATGGTGTTCAGGTCACTAAATTAGTTCATATCTTCCAAAATTTAGGTTATAAGAACATCACCTGCAAATTATATGATAATGATCGTCATGAAGTATTAAACGAACTCGATAACCAGACTGCTTATCAAGACATTCTGACTTTTATAAGAAAATGAAAACATGCGTTTTCACCTAAGAGGCGTTTCGCCTCTTTTTTTAATGCTTAAAAACTGGTATGATATAAACATGATACTTACAGACAACCGTCAATTGATTTCTTTACTAATGGACGGAAGACTTCCCAAAGACGCTTATGCGAGGCTGGATGCTTTCAATTATCAGCTGATGCTGGGACGAGTCTGTGTCCC
Source organism: Candidatus Izemoplasmatales bacterium (assembly GCA_028707415.1). Taxonomy (GTDB): domain Bacteria; phylum Bacillota_I; class Bacilli_A; order Izemoplasmatales; family Hujiaoplasmataceae; genus JAKLGB01. Next base: position 3,979 of record JAQWBC010000031.1, on the reverse strand, counting down.
CATATCCCGAATCTTATTGTGCCAAATGCAATAAACCAACCGTCTTTCCTTTAGACGTTTATAACAGACTCAATAAATAATGTTCTTTTCTATCACCATTAGGCTTGCTTACAGGCTTTTCTCCTTTTGCGATCTTCTTCTTTTTCAATTACAATTTCCTAAGTAATATAAAAATAAAGTGGATTTTATTTCCCACCTTTTCTTTTTGTGTATTCATTGATTGATACAAAGCGATTCTTTCCAATTATCACGTGATCAACTACTTTTATCTGCATTAAATTGCCTGCCTCGCAAATCACCTCGGTCACATCCAAATCTTGTTGTGACGGCTCCGGGTCTCCCGAAGGATGATTATGAACCAGAATAATAGAATAAGCTGAATACTTGACGGCATACTTAAAGATTTCGCGAGGATGAATTAAAGACTGATTAATGCCACCGACAAATAATTGTTTTTTAGCAATCAGTCTTCCTTTCAAATCCAAATATAACGCTACCATTACTTCTTGTTTTAATGCCGCAAGATCATCCTTAAGCAGATTAAAAACATCCAATGACGTTGATAATTGAATCTTTTCTTTTTCTTCTGTTAATGCCCTTTTTCCCAACTCAAGAGCTGCTAGCAACGTGATTGCTTTCGCTTTTCCGACACCCCGAAAACATGAAAGTTCTGCAATGGTTATATCTTTTAAAGTCGATGCTTCTTTAATTTCAAAAATGATATCTTGGGCAATCTCGATTGCAGACGCTGATGTCGTTCCCGTATGTAAAATAATTGCAATCAATTCACACGTTGATAATGCTTGAGCACCATACTTTTCCAATCGTTCGCGCGGCCGTTCGGCCAACGGCATTTCTTTGATTAAATACAAAACTATCACCTCAATAAAAACATCGCGATTGCTCGCGATATTTTTATTTATTCATTATGATTTTACGAATTTCGGAGATTAAATACAAAGATCCCGATACTAAAAGGATTTCATTGCTTCTCAAATTTCGCAATTCATTAAAAGCTTCTGAAGCATTTTCATGGTAAAACTTATGCGGATGATGGCTGGCATCATATAAAACCACCGCTTCTGTACATCGATAATAATCGATTTGGGTTAAATGCAGTTCATCGACAAATTCTTCTAGTTTAGCCAATGCTGTTTCATAATCTTTATCCTTCATCATCGCAAACAGACATTTAACGTGCTTTGCGGGATAGATTGTTTGTATTGCTGACTTTACTGTTTCGATAGCACCGGGATTATGGCCACCATCTAAGATAATGCGATGCTCGAATATTTCAAAGCGACCTGGCCATATCGTTCGGTATATACCATCATATATATTACGCTCTTCAATGTTGATTTTCTGCATTTTTTGTAAAACCCGGATGGCTTCAATCGCTAAGGCCGCGTTTTTAACTTGATGGATTCCCGTTAAACGTGACAAATATTGTCGATCCTTGTACATGAAAGCTGTCATTTCGCCGACTTCAACATTAACAATTTGGCTATTATCAATGCGAATAAATAAAGAAAGGTGCTGTTGAGCCACCTCGGCAAACTGTTTGATCAAATCCGGATTTTCTTCTGCTGTGATCAGCGGAACACCTCGTTTGACAATTCCAAGTTTGTTAGATGCAATGCTTTCCAATGTGTTTCCCAGTTGTTTCATATGATCAAAGGAGATATTGGTAATACATGATACTTCCGGAATAATGACATTGGTGGCATCGAGTAAACCACCGATGCCCACTTCGATAACAGCATAATCAACAGATTGATCGCGAAAATAAAGAAATGCCATTAATGTCAAAATTTCAAAGAAAGTGATGGAATCATTCATCTCTTGATAAATTTGATCCCACATCGTTTTTAAAATGTTGGCATAATGAATAAATGCCACATCAGTAATTTGATCATCATTTATAATAATCCGTTCGTTAATGCGAAGTACATATGGAGAAGTAAATAACCCGACCTTTAATCCAGCTTCCTGCAAGATGTTCTTAATATAGTTGGCTGTTGATCCTTTACCGTTAGTTCCGGCAACATGAATTGATCGAAAAGCATGTTCGGGATGGCCTAAAAGATCACAAACGTGGTTCATCCTGACCAGATCGGTTTTTTCTGTAAAGCGTTTAGCATGTTCGATCCAGTCGACTGCTTCCGCCATTAAAGTAAACATTTTATTGTCTCAAGGCCTCGATTCTTGCTAATGTCAACCGGTATCTTTCTTCATAATCGGCTTTTTTCTTTTGCTCTTCGGTAATTTTTTCAGCAGGAGCTTTGTTTAAGAAGTTAATGTTACTCATCATGACTTGACTGCGTTTGATCTCTTTTTCCAACCGTAACAATTCTTGTTCCAAATGGATTATTTCCGCGTGAATATCAATTAAACTTCCTAAAGGTAAATAGACAATCACCTGGGGTAAAATAATTGATAATGCCTGTTCAACAGGATTAACGTTTACCGCAACCGTTAATGGCTGCGGATTGACAAATTTCTCAATATAAATGCGGTTATCATTCATAAAATCAGCGGTTTCTTGCGTGTCCGTTTTGATAAAAACTGCTATCTCTTTGAGATAAGGGACACTATATTCATTACGAATCTGCCTGATGTTGCGGATTATTTCGAACAAAGTATCCATCTTCTCACCCTCGGAAAAACGAATACCATTATCAGTTGGCCATGTTGCTTGGGTAATTGACCCGTTATGACCGGGCAAACGTTGGTAAATGTCTTCTGTAACGAAGGGGATAAATGGATGCAATAATTTGATAATTGCCGATAATACCGTGACTAACGTAGCTTTGGTCGATGGTGCGTCACTATTCAACTTGGCCATTTCGATATACCAAGAGGCAAAATCATTCCATGTAAAGTTATATATCCAGCGAGCGGCTTCACCAAAATCATATTTATCGAAGCATTGATCTGCCTCGGTAATTGTTGCATTTAAGCGAGCAATAATCCATCGATCTGCCGATGTCAATGTTTGTGGATTGAGTTTCAGAATATTGGAATCCGAATTCGCTGTGCTCAACAAAACATAGCGACTGATGTTCCATAATTTGTTAATAAAATTCCAACTGGACTCAACTTTTTCTTGTTCATAACGCAAGTCAAATCCCGGTCCCGAATTGGTGGAAATAAAATACCTAAGACTGTCAGCGCCGTATTGCTCGATAATTTCATTAGGGTCAACACCGTTGCCAAGTGATTTAGACATCTTCCGACCTTCATTATCGCGAATAAGTCCATGAATCATGCAGTCTTTAAACGGGGATTGTTGAGTAAATTTCAATGATTGGAAAATCATTCGCGCAACCCAAAAGAAAATAATATCATAGCCGGTCACTAAAACATCAGTAGGAAAATAACGTTGGAGATCAGCGGTGTCATTTGGCCATCCCAGTGTCGAGAACGGCCATAAGGCTGATGAAAACCAAGTATCAAGAACATCTTCGTCTTGAATCCATCCATTACCTTGCGGAGCGGTCATGCCACAATATATTTCCGATTCTTTATACCAGACCGGAATTCGATGTCCCCACCATAGTTGTCGGGATATGCACCAATCTTCAATATTTTCCATCCAATTCTTAAAAATCTTATCAAATCGCTCGGGGATGAAACGTGCCGTGTTTTCATTAATTGCGATTTTGGATAACGGTTCCATTTTGACAAACCATTGCTTGGATAAACGCGGCTCAATAATGACTCCTGTTCGTTCGCTATGCCCAACACTGTGAACGATTGGTTCTGTTTTTACGAGGAGTCCTAAAATATCCAAATCCTTTATAACCTGTTCGCGACAAACAAATCGATCTAATCCCTGGTAGGCATAAGCTAACTCATTCATAGTTCCATCTTCGTTCATACATAAAGGCATGGGCAAATGATGGCGTTTCCCGACTTCGAAATCATTAGGATCATGAGCAGGAGTAACTTTGACCGCTCCCGTGCCAAAGGCTTGATC
>JAQWBC010000030.1 GCA_028707415.1 Candidatus Izemoplasmatales bacterium | reverse complement strand
TCGTGATTCCGCTGGCAGACGTTTAGGAGCTAAGTTATCGGATGGACAAGTTTGTACTGCTGGATCGATTATCTTCCGTCAACGCGGGACTAAGATTCACGCTGGAACGAACGTCGGCATCGGTAAAGATGATACTTTATTCGCCACGATAGACGGCATTGTAAAGTTCGAACGTCTTGGCAAAGATAAAAAGCAAGCATCCGTATACCCGCAGGAATAAAACAGGTCGACGACCTGTTTTTTTTATCAAGTGTATCTGTTGAGATAATTGCATAATCCGTGATTTTGCGTTATAATCATTCTGTAGTATAAGGAGTAGTCATGAAGAATAAAATTCGAGTACTTTATGCCAAAATCTTTGGCACTAAAACTTCTCCAAGGTTGTTTTTCTCTCCCGGACGTGTAAATTTGATTGGCGAACACATCGACTATAACGGCGGGTTTGTTTTTCCGTGCGCTTTGAATATCGGCACTTATGGAGCAATCACTTTAAGAACCGATCGACTTATCAACTTATATTCAGAGAATTTTGCTTCAGCGGGAATTATATCAGTCTCAATCGATAATTTAGAATACCAGGATGCTCATTTATGGGCAAATTATGTAAAGGGAGTCATTCGCGAATTACTACAAGAAAAAAAACCGATTACTTCGGGATTTGATATCGCGATTACCGGCGATCTTCCTAACGGTGCCGGTTTATCATCGAGCGCCTCAATAGAACTGTTGATTGCCGTAATGATGAACGAGCTTTTTCATCTAGGTATGAGCAAAAAAGCATTAGCAATCCTTTGTAAAAAAGTCGAAAATGAATATATCGGCGTCAACTGCGGTATTATGGATCAATTCGTAATTGCCCACGGAAAAGCTGATAATGCTTTATTATTAGACTGTATCACCCTTGAATACACTTATGTTCCTTTGAAGCAACCAAAATATGCCTTTGTGATTGTCAATTCTAATGTCAAGCGAGGATTAATTGATTCGAAATATAATGAACGCCGCTTGGAATGTGATGCTGCCAAAAAAATTCTTCAAAGATATTTGCCAATTAGTGAATTATGCGACCTTAATGAAGAGCAGTTCCAAAAGTATGCGATTTTTCTTTTCGACACGGTTCTATATCGTCGTGTAAAACATGCCGTGACTGAGAATGCTAGAACGATTAATGCGAATCACCAGCTTTTAGCCGGTGATCTTCACGCTTTTGGAGAAGCAATGATTGCCTCACATTGGTCACTATCTAATGATTATGAAGTCTCTTGTCCAGAACTGGATTATCTTGTTAATGTTGCTTTAGAAAATGGAAGTATCGGTTCACGAATGACCGGAGCTGGATTTGGCGGATGTACTGTTAATATTGTTAAATATACCGACATTTACCAATTCCAAGCAAACGTAATTGCTCAATATAAAACAACATTCGGAATCGATGCGGAAGTATATATTGCCAAGTCTTCCGACGGAACTCGGGAAATCACCAATTAACTTTGGAGGCAAATATGATTCGCAAAGCCAATAACGATGATTTAGATATTTTAGACAAAATGGCTCGCATGGTCGCTGATAACCTTCACCGACACGGGATTGATCAATGGTCTAATATATATCCAACTCGTCAACATTTTGCAAATGATCTTAAAAAAAACGGGTTATATATCTGTGAAATCGCGGGAAACATCGTTGGTTCAATTTCGCTTCTCGATATCGACGATGAAACATATCAAACCATTACTTGGCGTTGTACTCACTCTCAAGTAATTCATCGAATGATGGTTGATCCTGGATATTTAGGAAAAGGGATCGGAACCGTTTTAATACAATTTGCCATTGATTATATTTCTAAGAACGGTTATGACTCGATAAAAGTTGATACGCATCCGGATAATATCCGCATGAAAAAGATATTACTTGCTTTTGGTTTTAAAGAATCAGGATATCTAACCGCAATCAATCGCGATGCGTTCGAATTAGTTTTTGAAAAAAATTAGTATTTTGCTTAAGACCAGCAGATAACAAGCTGTGGTCGATGGGATGTGAATGTAATGTTTGTCGATGAAGTTACATTAATGGTTAAATCTGGCAAGGGTGGCGATGGAATCATCGGCTGGCGAAGAGAAAAGTACGTCCCGATGGGCGGTCCTTACGGTGGTGATGGTGGCAAAGGTGGTAGCGTCATTTTCCGTGCTGATGAAGGTTTGTCAACCCTATTAGATTTGCGTTATCAAAAACGAATTATCGCTGACGCCGGTGATAATGGTGGATCAAAAAACATGACTGGTGCAGATGGTGCCGATGTCATTATCCCCGTCCCTGTTGGAACGATTGTATATGATGAAGAAACGAACGCTATACTATGTGATCTGACTAAGCACAACCAAGAGAGTATCATCGCCAAAGGCGGCAAAGGTGGACGCGGAAATACCCACTTTGCCACTTCACGCAATCAAGCTCCTTATATTCAAGAAAACGGTGAACCCGGTATCACTCGCAACCTCAGGATCGAACTGAGACTATTAGCTGATGTTGGTCTTATTGGTTTCCCAAGTGTTGGAAAATCAACATTAATTAGCGTTGTATCTGGTTCCAAACCGAAGATTGCCGATTACCCGTTCACTACGCTTGTGCCAAATTTAGGTGTAGTCGATGTTGAAGGTATCCGCAGTTTTGTCATGGCTGATATGCCAGGAATCATCAAAGGCGCGAGTCAAGGAGTCGGTCTTGGGCTACAATTTTTGCGACATATTGAAAGAACCCGAGTCATTGTTCATATTATTGACATTTCCGAAGCCTCTGGTCGCGATCCTTATGATGATTATCTGACAATCAATCACGAACTCGCTGAGTACCGGTATCAATTGAGCCAAAGACCGCAAATAATTGTGGCTAATAAAATGGATACCCCTAAAGCTGATGAGCGCTTAAAAGAACTTCAATCGCAGATGGGAAATGAAATCAAAATCATTCCCATTTCCGCGCTTACTAAAACCGGTTTGAAACCGTTATTACATGCCATCATTGATTTGCTAAACAAAACTCCATTATTTAACATCTATGAAGATAGCGAGATTCCCGATGAGGTTCTTTACGATTTTAACCCAGCTGATCCAGGTTTTACCGTCCGCCAACTGAGCGAACATGTTTTTGAAGCATTCGGTCCGAGAATTACCAGGATGTTTCAAAAGACAAGATTTGGCAATGAGGAATCAATTAAACATCTTGCTCGTTGTTTGCGACAAATGGGCGTTGATGATGAACTAAGAAAAATTAACATCAAAAATGGTGATACGGTGCGGATTGTCGATTATGAATTTGAATTTATCGACTAAATGCCCACTTTGTGGCTTTCCATCCTTAACTTGCAATAATAACGGTTTCGAACTGCACAAGTGTCAAAACTGCGGCTTGGTATTCAAGAATTATATCTATTTTCAAAACGCTAATCAAGAGAAAGAAAGATACGATAAGCATAGTACTAACCCCGATGCAGGCTACCTGAAATCAATTAATGATTTCATTGCATTAGCAATTATCCCTTTACAAAACGTCATTACTGTTCTTGATTATGGTTGCGGACGCATAGGTTATTTAGGCACAAGGCTTGCTGATGCAGGATACCGAGTATCAATGTATGATTTGTATTACCATAGCGACAAACTAGCTTTAGAAAAGCAATATGATTTAGTGACCCTAGTCGAAGTAGTAGAGCATTTTCAAAATCCTGAAATCGAATTTACCAATTTATGTCAGCTTATCAAAAAAAACGGATATTTAGCAATCAAAACGCAATTCGTTCCGAAAGAGCTAAATAATTGGTGGTATATTCGTGATATAACTCATTATTGTTTTTTTTCCGATCAATCACTTTTATATATTGCAGCAAAATATGGCTTGGACATTATATACAACGACCATATTCAGACAATTGTATATCAAAAAAAATGACGAATTATCGTCTTTTTTTAAGCTAAAAGCGGTAAAATGCTATTCGATACGAAAAATAGCACAAAATATTTAAAAAATAATTGTGTTTTATTTATGTTTTTATATTGTTTATTAATTATGCTTTAATAGCTATTTTCGTGTGTTTTATGTGTGGTCACTTTTTTACTTCAGAAGGTATTAATAATAAGGGTTTTATCCGTTCATCCGATTATTACTCTTTATAAATAACTATATTTTATAATTATTAATTCCATTTATTCATCAAAATTGAATCTCTTTTTAAAAATATATATAACAAAATCAAATAGTAGAAGAAGCTCTCTTTGAATTTATGTGGATTCTTAAAAACGATAATGATATAATGATAAATGTAAATGACGAGGTGATAATGTGTACAGCTATCTAAAAGGCACGATTACGGAAATTCGTTCAAATTATGTCACCCTTGAAGTAAACGACATCGGATTTCATCTTTTAACACCAAACCCATATTTATTTACCATTGCCAAAGAAACGACTTTATATATATACCAAAAGGTCGCTGAAGATGAAATTAGTTTATACGGTTTCAGTTCATGTGAAGAAAAAGAACTATTTTTAAAATTGATCAGCGTCAACGGAATTGGTCCAAAAAGTGCCAACGCGATTCTCGCGGCCGGATCAGTTGAAGAAATTGCGAATGCTATTGAATCCGGAAATGCAAAATACTTGCAAAAGTTCCCCGGTATCGGTCCTAAAGCAAGCCAACAAATTATTCTTGATTTACAAGGTAAAATTGATGTTACGGTTATCCCCTTAGCAAAAATAGACTCTCTATCTGAAGTCGACGATGCCTTGCAAGCGTTAGGTTATAACGCCAAGGAAATAAAAAAAATTCTTCCCAAACTTGATACAAGTAAAAAAACCAACGAACTGATCAAAGATGCTTTGAGAATGATGCTAAAATAATACGGCACAAAGAGAAGAAGTCACAAAAAAAGTTGTCATTACGACAACTTTCTTTTTTTATTTTTCAAAAGTGCTTTTTATGAATTGATGATCATTCGTTATTGTTAAAGCTAGCATCAGCAAGATTCTTGCTTTTTGACCATTAAGATTAGGAGCAAGAATACATCCAATATCTGTGAGGTTTTTTCCTCCACCTAGATACCCATAAGTATCTAACACTCTTCCCGAAGGACAACGCGAACAGATTACAATGGGAATATTGTTTTTGATTGCACTATTGATTCCTTCAAGCATCATAGGTGGCACATTTCCTCTTCCAAGAGCTTCAAGGATAATTCCTTTGGCATGAAGAGTATTAATCATATAATTGATTAAGGAAGAATCCATTCCGGAACATACTTTAATAAGATGAACATTTTCCTCAATAGCATCAGTGGGAATATGTCTTTTCGAATAATTGACAGTCCGATAAAAAATAACTTCTTTGCAATCAACAATTCCTAAAGGTCCAAAGTCCATTGATTTAAAAGTATCCAGTGTCAACGTATTGGTTTTAGTTACTTCACTAGCAGCATTAATTTGATCGTTAAGAACAACTAGCGTTCCTTTGTTTTTCGACTTTGGGGATTTGGCAACTAAGATAGAAGAAACTAAATTATTGATTCCATCAAACCCTAGTTCTGATGAAGATTTCATCGAACCAGTGACAACAATCGGTTTAGGAGAATTAATGACTAGATCCATAAAGTATGCCGTTTCTTCTAAAGTATCGGTCCCATGGATGATTACAGCGCCATCAATTTCATCGCGTTCAAATAGCTTTTTAATAGCTAAAGAGAGTTCCAACATTAGTCTTGGAGTTATCGAAGGACTAGGCAATTCACTAAATTCAATAATCTCAAGTTGATTGTATAAATCGGAATTCCAGAGATTTGACATGATATCTTTCGCGGTAAGTGCTGGAACCACAGAGTGATTGCCCTCATCAATTTTCATTGATATAGTACCACCAGTAAATAGTAAAGCAACTTTGCCCATAAAAGGTCCTCCCAATATTGTTATACAGCAATAACATGTATATTATATCACATCAATTTAAAGATAGGTCTAAACATCGATCAAACAGAAACGAATATTGGGTGTTACTCCCCGACAATTTTATCATAGTTTTAAGGGACGCTCATTTTGCGGGCGTATTTTAGCGGAATAAGAACATACACAGCTTTTTAACATATCAACATTGTTTTAATTAATGGCCAATCGTAGTTATTTATAGTTAGTTATCATAATATATATTATAGGTAGTTAACCCGCTTCTTCTAAAGTTGAATTTTTGTCCACAAAACGTATTCAAATCGAAAAAATGGCGTGTTGTTCTCCGCAACAGATGCCACTTCTTCTCTTATAAACATGCTCTTTATTTGACCATGAGTACGATACATTTAGCTTTTTCGTCAATTTGCTCTTCCGTCGTGTTTCATCACGAAAAATTGCCAAAATTTTGCGTTTTTTCCCATGGGGTAGTATATTTACCCCTTTACAAGGCAAAAAGACAGCCTGTGGCAATTTCGGAAAATAAAAAAAAGTACCGTTTTTTAACAGTACTCCTAAAATTCCAATTCATCTTCTACTTCGATTTCAAGATCGGCCGCAAATTTATATGCCAGCTCAATCGCCTCATCAGCCAACAAGTCCGGATGATGAGCATCGGAGGATATGATTACTTTTGCATTTCGCCCTTTTACCAATTTCCAAAATTCCCAACGTGGGTAGATATATCTTTCTCCTTCTGGATATCGATATATGCCTCGTCGAATTCCATTGGCATTAATTTCAAGAGGGATGTTATATTTGACAGCCGCGTCAATTATTTGTTCCGAATATTTTTTTGCTAAACTATCGAAGCTTCCATATCCAAATAACATTAGATCGGGATGACAGACAAATTTAAATAATCCTGTTGCCATCGCTTTGACAAGTGTGATAGCATATTTTTCTAACTCTTCTGGTTTTGACAGTATGTAACTCGATTTCAAATTCGTTGTATTTTCACCTAATGCAATATAATGTTGCCCTAATGATAAGAAATCAAATTGCTTTTTTAAATCTATGTAGTATTGCTCGTGATTAACAAAATATTCAATTTCCAAACCTTTGAGGATTTTAATTCGATCTGAATATTTTTTGATAGCCTCATCGCATTCATGAATATAGATTGGCAATTCATTTGGTTGCATGCGAATGCTTCTGTCTTTCAATTCTTCGAAAGGTGCGTGATCAGACATCCCGATTGTTTTCAAACCCACCGCTATTGCCTTTTTGATATAATCTTCTACTGTGCCTTCAGCGTGACGACATAGATACATATGAGTGTGGTAATTAGCTTTCATCATCTTATTCGGAGATGACATCCGATGCTATCCTTTCGTGCCAATGCTTGGGTAGTAATGATTTTTGCTGTGGTTGCCAAGTTGAGGGTCTCATAGTATGTTTTTGTCATATTCGGGTATTTTATTAAATCATTGTAAATTATATCAATCACTTCAATCGTCAATTTTAATCCATCGGTGTTACGAACAATACTTACATGTTCATCCATGTAATTACCAATTTTTCTACGAATCGGTTTATAGTTATAATTATAAGAAGGCAAATCGTTTTGGTATTCAATGACTGAAATCAAATCATTCTTAAGCGTTCGATCGACTTCTTTAGCAATTGCCAATCCAAAGACGGCACATTCCAAAAGCGAATTGGATGCTAATCTGTTGGCGCCATGTACACCGGTATTGGCACATTCACCGACAGCATATAAATTCTTAACCGTTGTTTCCCCTTTTAAATCAGCAGAGATACCTCCGCAAATGAAGTGTTCACATGGGGCAACGGGGATTAAGTCAATACCCATAATTATACCATGCTCTTTACATTTCTGAAAAATTGTAGGAAACCGCTTTTCTAAAAATTTAGGGTCCATATGCGTGGTGTCAAGAAAAACATGATCAGTCCATGTGTCATACATTTCGCGATAAATTGCTTGTGATACAATATCACGAGGTGCAAGCTCCATCAACTCGGGAGCGTATTTTCCCATGAATCGTTCTTTCTGAACATTCAACAGGGTTGCGCCTTCACCCCGTACTGCTTCTGATATCAAAAATCTTTGTCGGGATTTGCCTTCATCAACAAAAAAAGCGGTTGGATGAAATTGAACAAACTCCATATTTTTGACTTCAGCACCAATTCGATTGGCGAGTCCGATTCCATCACCTGTGGCGGATAGGTCATTAGTTGTCGCATTATAGACGGAGCCGATACCTCCAGTCGCTAAAACGGTTTTTTTTGCATAAATGGCATAGTATCCGGCATCTTCAGATAAGACGGTAGCCCCTGAACAAATACCCGTATTGCTTTTCAATAAATCAATTGCCATAGTATGCTCTAACACGGTAATATTCGGATGCTGATAAAGAATATCAACTAGACTTTTAGTGGTTCTAAAACCAGTGGCATCACCACCGGAATGTATAATCCGCCGATATTTATGCCCG
>JAQWBC010000029.1 GCA_028707415.1 Candidatus Izemoplasmatales bacterium | reverse complement strand
AGTAGTTGATACAACTCAACCATCATATTACCGCTGGACACAGTGGATTTTTCTGAAGATGTTTGAAAAAGGACTTGCATACAAAGATAAAGCCTATGTTAATTTTTGTCCGAAATGTAAAGTCGTTCTTTCCAACGAGGAATCTCAAGGAGGAATCTGTGATCGTTGCAATTCTGAAGTTGTCCAGAAGGAGAAGGACGTTTGGTTTCTGCGAATAACAGCTTATGCTGATAAGCTTTTGCATGGACTTGATGATTTAGCGACAAATTCGCGAATTCGGATCGAACAAGAAAATTGGATTGGCAAATCAGTTGGGGCATTTTTAAATTTTAACATCTGTGATTCAAAAGACCATCTCTGTGTATTTACGACGCGACCGGATACGATTTATGGTGCGACTTTCATGGTGATTTCACCTGAGCATGATATTTTGAAGCGAAGAGAAAATTACATTAAAAATATTGATGCTATTCGAGATTATCAAACTGCCGCAAAAAGAAAGACCGAGTTTGAACGAATTCACATGAATAAAGACAAAACAGGAGTTTTAATCGACGGGATAATGGCCATCAATCCTTTAACTCGTAAACCGATTCCGATTTTTGTGGCTGATTACGTTATGAACACTTATGGCACAGGGGCAATAATGGCTGTCCCTGGTCATGATGATCGCGATTATGAGTTTGCCCATAAATTCAATCTTGAAATTGTGGAAGTGATCAAGGGGGGCAACTTAGAGACGGCGGCATATACAGATATTGACAATGGAGTCCTTGTCAATAGTGGGATGCTTAATGGTCTTTCTGTAGTTGATGCGAAACGGAAGATTATTGATTATGTTCGTCAATCTGGCATTGGCGAACCAGCAGTCCAATATAAAATGAAAGATTGGGCATTTAACCGACAGCGGTATTGGGGTGAGCCTATTCCAATCATCTATTGTGATGATTGCGGCATCGTACCCGTTCCTTATGAGGATTTACCAGTCGAATTACCGATGGTTAAAGATTTTGAACCAACCGATACGGGAGAAAGTCCGTTAGCTAACATTAAAGAATTCGTCGAATGTACTTGTCCAAAATGCGGAAAAAAAGCTCATCGGGAAACGGATACAATGCCACAATGGGCAGGATCCAGTTGGTACTTTCTACGATACACCGATCCCGAAAACACTACCGCTTTCGCTGATCGTAAAAAGCTTGATTACTGGACACCCGTTGATTGGTACAATGGTGGAATGGAACACGTTACCAGACATTTAATTTATTCACGTTTTTGGAATCATTTTCTTTACGACATCGGCCTTGTTCCCACGGCTGAACCATACAAAAAACGAACAGCACAAGGATTGATTCTCAATTCACAAGGCGAAAAAATGTCTAAGTCTCACGGTGATGTGGTCAATCCGTTGGAAATTATCAATGAGTTTGGTGCTGATACGCTCAGAACCTATATTTTGTTCATAGGCGACTACGAGATGCCAACACCATGGAATGAGGCTGGTATAAAAGGATGCCGGCGTTTTCTTGACAAAATCTGGAGAGCCTTTGAAAAAGTTGTCCCCGGAGTCGATTACTCCAAAGCCTGGGAATCTTTGATGCATAAAACCATCAAAAGTGTTTCCGAAGACATTGAAAACCTTAAATTTAATACCGCTATTGCCAAATTGATGACGATTGTAAATGAGATTACGGCTGCAGAGACGATAACAAGACATGATTTGGAAACTATTTTGTTGTTACTGAATCCGTTTGCTCCTCATCTCGCTGAAGAAATGTGGCAAATGTTGGGAAATCAAAATGCTTTAGTTTTCCACCCATGGCCAACATATGACCCGAAAATGATGATTGATTCAACGGTCGAAATTGTTGTTAGTATCAACGGAAAGATTCGTGAACGGATTAACGCACTGATTGATGCTCCCGAAGCAATTGTAAAAGCAGAAGTCATGGCACTTCCTCGAATCATCGAAATCATCGGGGATAAACCAATCCGCAAATTTATTATCGTTCCCAATAAATTAGTAAATATCGTTATTTAAATCAAGAAAATCATCCGTGGGAACGTAGTATTCTCTCGGGTGTTTTTTTATGATCGAAACGCTTGTCAAGCCCTTAAACAAACCATATTGTACCGTTATGGGGATTATAAATGATAAATGTCAACGCTGTGGGGCAATAATCGATTCCCACGATTTTGATGGGTTCGGGCGATTGTATTGTCGCGAATGTCTTGCTTACGGAAAAATAGCCGACACAACAATTATATATCGCTGTGAACGCAAGATTACAGTGAAGAATCATAAGATAATTATGCCGTTTGTTTTGTCGGAAAAACAAAAAGAAGCTTCGTGTTTCGTTGATGATTGTTTAACGCAAAGACAAACTGGATTTTTGCATGCTGTATGCGGTGCTGGAAAAACAGAGATGTTATACTTAGGTCTCTTTAACGCCATGAAGAAAAACGAACGAATCTGCATTGCCATTCCCCGACGGGCCATTGTTATAGAGATGGCGTTTCGCTTAATGGAGGTCTTTCCTACCAGCGTGATTAAACCTCTTCACGAATATGCAAAGAATGATGATGATGCCGATGTTGTTGTTTCCACTATCCACCAATTAATGCGATATTACCATGAATTTGATGTCATTATTCTTGATGAGACTGATGCTTTTCCGTTTCGAGGTGATGCATTTTTGCATCGATTAATTGCCAAAGCTTTAAAACCAAATGGTGTTTTTTTTCAAATGTCCGCGACAATTGATCAAGAATTAGCAAAAATGATTCACCGAAAAACGATTAAAACCTTTACTATTTCCGCGCGTTATCACCGTCAGCCTTTAGATGTTCCAAAAATCTATAATGTGATGGAAATGAAAACGATGATTTTTGGTAATCATATACTTCCGGAAATAATAAATATGTGGTTAAACCGTCATCTAAGCGAGAAAAATCAAGTCCTGATTTTTGTCCCAACGATTAAATACGGAAAACTGTTAGCAATGATTATGCAAACCAAAGGATTTTCAACGGCTTTCGTTTCCAGCGAAAGCACAGATACTACTGACGTTATAAATCGTTTTCGGTTGCGAAAAGTCAATTTTTTGGTGACTACAACGATTTTGGAACGAGGAGTAACCTTTAGTAATGTAGCCGTGGCGGTGATATCTGCGGATCATCGAATCTTTGATTTGGACACATTAGTTCAGATATGTGGCCGTGTTGGTCGTGATCGGGAGTTTCCGCATGGGGAGATAGCTTATTTTTGTGAAGAATTAACGATTGCTATTCAACGGTCAATCAAATACATAAAAAAGATGAATCAAAGAGGGAATAAAGAAGGATTATTGGATAATGAAATGCCAAATATGCGGTAAATATTTTATCAAGGAAATTACTTTTTCATCTTTGTTTGTTGTTCAAGAGATGTGTTTTGATTGTCAGCTGCAATTCGCTCCAAGACTAAATCATGAATGCATCCCTTTTTCTGGTGGGTTAATCGATTATTACTCAATTTATGATTGCCATAATGATGACTATCGACAAGATACATGGCTTTTTAGGAATATGGATAAATGCTTTAATTTGGCGATTAGCGGCCAATCAGATTACGATATAATTATCTGCGTCGGATCAAATGAATATGAGATTGCCGATGGTTGGCTGCCTCTGCTTTTAGGGTATCAAAGAGTATTGATGATATCTTTATTTTATTACTCTTTTGACAAGTTTGAAATGTATTTTTAGAAATAAAATACAAGGAGATTGGTTTACATCATCACAAACTGAGTGTATAATTAAATTGTATCAAATAGACGATGAAGGAGTGAATTGAATGAAACTAGATGTTAGAGGCAAGAATGGTTTGGAAATCACCCCGGCAATCCGTAATTACATTGAAAAGAAAATGCGAAGAATCGAAAGAATGTTTACTGAGGATTTTGAGGCCTTTGTGGTTTGTAAGGTTTATGCGGAACAAACCAAGGTTGAAATCACCATACCAATCAAGTTTATCACCATCAGGGCTGAGGTGGAGGACAAAGATCTATACGCCGCCATCGATCTAGCTACTGATAAATTGGAAGCACAAATCCGCAAAAATAAGTATAAAATGAGTCGCAGCCTTCAAGAACGTACGGGAATTAAGGAAGCTTTCAACAAAGAGGAATTTAATCTGGAAGCATTGGAAAGAGAATTGATTTCACCGGTCAAGAAAAAACGAATTACCTTAGATATTCTTTCTACCGAGGAAGCAATGACCCAAATGGATTTGCTCGGACATGATTTCTTCATTTATCGCAATGAAGACAAAGAAGTGTGTGTTATGTATTTGCGAGAAGATGGGAAATACGGTTTAATTGAGACACAATAGTGAATACCTGAGTGACCTTTTATAGGTCACTTTTTTTACGCGTGGCGCAAAATAAGTTGAATATCTCATCTTTATTATGATATGATATTACATGTAAATAAAGGGGTGCTTGGTCTATGTTCAATTTATTTAATCCGAATCGCAAAATCATGAAACGCCTTGAAAAAACCGCCAATGAAGTTTTAGCCCTTGAATCGACCTTTCACGAATTTACTGACGAGCAAATCCGCGCAAAGACGGTTGAATTTCGGGAACGCTATCAGAAAGGCGAAACTCTTGATGGAATGCTCGTCGAAGCTTTTGCCCTCGTTCGCGAAGCCTCGACTCGTTCAACGGGAATGACACCGTTTAAAGTACAGGTCATGGGAGCGATAGTCATTCATGAAGGCAATATTGCTGAAATGAAGACCGGTGAAGGTAAAACTTTGACCGCTGTTATGCCTGCTTATCTTAATGCTATTACCGGTGACGGAGTTCACATCGTCACGGTTAATGAATATCTGGCTCGTCGTGAATCCGAAGGTGAAATCGGCGATCTTTTCCGCTTCCTTGGACTTACAGTTGGCCTAAACGTTCGGGAAATAACCCCAGAACAGAAACGCGAAGCCTATCGATGCGACATCTTATATTCCACAAATAATGAAATCGGGTTCGATTACTTGCGGGATCATATGGCTATTTACAAAGAAAACATCTGCCAAAGACCTTTAAACTATGCCATCATCGATGAAGTCGACTCGATTTTGATTGATGAAGCGCGAACACCATTAATCATCTCGGGTGGTGAAAAAAACACAGGTGAAACATATGTACTTGCCAACCAATTTGTGGTTCGTTTATCTCAAGATGACTATACCCTCGATATCAAAGACAAAACCGTTAACTTAACCGAATCAGGTGTCGCAAAAGCCGAAGTTCATTTTCACTTAGAAAACCTTTATGACGTTAGTAATGTCAACCTCTTACATCGCATTAACAACGCGATGAAAGCTAATTTCACAATGAGTCGTGATGTCGATTATGTCGTTTCCGACAACACGGTTATTATTGTTGACCCATTTACGGGTCGACTAATGCACGGACGACAATTCTCGGAAGGACTTCATCAGGCTTTGGAAGCTAAGGAAGCGGTTGAAGTTAAAAAAGAATCGACAGTTTTAGCCACAATCACATTTCAGAATTATTTTCGAATGTATAAAAAACTCGCTGGTATGACCGGCACTGCAAAAACCGAAGAAGAAGAATTTCGGAATATTTATAATATGTACGTCGTAGAAATTCCGACAAATATGCCGGTAATCAGAATTGATGATAATGACTTAATTTTCGCGACTATGCAAGCAAAATATCATGCCTTAGCAGATGAAATTGCCCATCGTCACGCGCTTGGACAACCACTTTTAATTGGTACTATCTCGATTGAGAGTTCAGAATTGTTAAGCAGTCTATTACGAAAAAAAGGGGTTAAACACGACGTCTTAAATGCCAAACAGCACGAACGCGAAGCGGAAATCATCTTAAATGCTGGACAAATGAACGCTGTTACGATTGCGACGAATATGGCTGGCCGTGGTACTGACATCAAACTTGGACCTGGAGTCGTCGAGTTAGGCGGACTTGCGGTCATCGGAACAGAGCGCCACGAATCAAGACGGATCGACAACCAATTACGAGGACGTGGAGGCCGCCAAGGCGACCCGGGATATTCTCGATTTTATCTCTCTGCGGATGATGATTTGTTGCGCCGTTTTGGGGGCGACCGTTTCAAAAATTTGATTAAAATGATTACAATGACTAAGGGGTCAGATGTTGAAACGCCGCTTGATTACGGGATGTTTTCTAAACTAGTTTTGCGGGCGCAACATCAAATTGAGGGCAATAATTTTGATCGTCGGAAATCAGTTTTACAATATGATGAAGTTTTGCGTCGGCAACGCGATATTATATACAAACAGCGGACGGATGTTTTATTTAATGACTCAATTGAGCCTTCCGTTAATGATATGATTGGTGCTACTATCGATGGCATTATTAACCAATATCCAAACGACATAAAAACGCTTCTTGGGACTTTGAACCGCTATTTTCCCAAAGACGTTCTCGATGCTGGAATTTTAGCTAAACCCGAAACGGATGTCAGACAATATATCTTTGATGTCATCAAACGGGAAACAACAATGAAAAAAGAATTATCTTCAGAGACGATTTATAATGACTTCCTTAAAGCTATTACATTACGTGTCGTTGACACTTATTGGGTGCGACATATCGATTCAATGAGTGAATTGCGACAATCGGTTTCACTACAAAGTTACGGGCAAATAAATCCATTTCGACAGTATCAGGAGCTTGGGTATGATATGTTCGAAGCTATGGTAAAAAATATTCAGAATGACGTTACTAGATTTGTCTTAAAGGCTCAAGTTCGACAAAACGCCGAACGTGTCCAGGTTGCAAAACCGACCGGAACATTTTCAGGAAAAGAAGATGATTCTCGTAAACGACAACCGATTAAAGTAGTGCAAAAAGTCGGGCGAAATGACCCGTGTCCATGTGGGAGTGGCAAAAAATATAAATATTGTCATGGTATAAATAAATAATTACCAACAATTAGGTGATGACGATGTTGATTTCCGATTTAAAACAGATGATTACGGAACTTAAGTCTGATTTTGAAGATTTAAAACTGGCTTTCGATCCCGAAACAATTAAAGCGAATTTATCGTTACTAGATTTAGAAACCACAAAATCTGATTTTTGGGCGGATACCAAAAAAGCCCAAGAAACTTTTGCCGATATCAATGATAAAAAATCGCTGCTGACAGCATATGAGGAAATTAGGGAAATCCTCGATACGCTCATTGTCATGTATGAGTTAGCGCAGACCGATACATCTATGGATATCTCTGAAGCAGAAAGTTTAAAGCATGATTTTCTCGATAAAACGGCGACTTTACGAGTTAAAGTTTTACTCAAAAAGCCTTATGATAAATTCAATGCAATTTTGGATTTTCATCCCGGTTCTGGCGGCACAGAAAGTCAAGACTGGGCACAAATGCTTTTTCGAATGTATTCTCGATGGGCAGAAACAAAAAAGTATAAAATCACGATTTTAGAATACGAAGATGGCGAAGAAGCCGGTCTTAAATCCGCAACCATGCTTGTGACCGGAAAAAATGCTTATGGGTATTTAAAAGCGGAGTCCGGAGTCCATCGATTGGTACGTATTTCCCCCTTTGATTCGGCGGCGAGACGACATACATCGTTTGCCTCGGTCTCCGTTGTACCAGAAATTGATGAATCAATTGTTTTAGATATAAAAGAAGAAGATTTAAAGATTGATGTCTATCGATCATCAGGAAACGGTGGTCAAAGTGTTAACACAACCGATTCAGCGGTGAGAATTACTCATTTACCATCGAAAATAGTGGTTACATGTCAAAACGAACGGAGTCAGATTCAAAACCGCGAAACGGCAATGAAAGTTCTTCGTGGCAAATTATATCAATTGGAATTAGAAAAAAAACAACGGGAACTTGATGAGTTGATGACAAATAAGGTCAGTAATTCTTGGGGATCGCAGATACGTTCTTATGTTTTTTGTCCATATACAATGGTTAAAGACCACCGGACGGAAGTTGAAACTGGGAATGTCGACCGAGTCATGAATGGCGACTTGGACGAATTTATCACTGCTTTTTTAGTTAAATATAGCAAATAAAAAAATAGATATAGAAACGAGAAATTGACATGATTGGAAATTTTCGCATCCGCAATATCGGAAAATTAGAAACTTACGTATTTTTAACTCTTGGCGTTTTTTTAATGGCATGCGCCTATTATTTTTTCGTGATTCCATCTGGACTTGTTGTTGGTGGCTCGACTGGTATTGCAATGATAGTCAGTCGTTATGTTACGACGGTCCCGATTTCGGTTCTTTCATTAGGATTCAATGGATTGTTTTTACTACTTGGATTGTTGTTTTTGGGAAAAAAGGAATTTTATCGAACCATTTATGGCTCGTTACTGTTCCCGGGGTTTTTAGCC